>WRDA01000124.1 GCA_009783675.1 Symbiobacteriaceae bacterium
AGGATGCAGAACAAGGTCTTTGTTGCATTCATTGCCCTCATAATTGCCTCGTCAATCTATGAAACGATGAGCAGGCAGGGATTACACAACTCGATGACCCTAGACAGGCTTTTACTGACCATTGATAAGCTTAAATCGGCGCAAATATCAGGAAAGACGGTGCTACGCCCAATTACAAGAGAACAATCTGATATTTTCGCAGCGTTTAATTTACCACTTCCCGATAGTAACATTGGGCTACCAACAGAGACAAAGAAGCGGGGAAGAAAATCCAGAGCAGTGTAGCTAAGTGGAGTGGGAGCGATGGTCATCCTTAGTACTATCGCCTAAGTTAAATAGTTTTCGGGAAATTAGGTGATTAAGTGTTTCTTATCGATAGAACCTCAAGGAAGGTCACCCCCCTAGAGCAAAAATCATTCATTAGTCTCGCCATGTCTGAGAGAAGGGATCTCCAGGAATGGATTGTTGACCATCCCAGCATACTACGAGAGTCGCTTCTTATCATCCAGAAGGAATTCGACGGGTTTCCCGGCACCAATGAACGCTTGGATTTACTTGCTCTCGATGAAGCGGGAAGATTGGTGATCATCGAAAATAAACTTGATGACTCTGGACGCGATGTAGTCTGGCAGGCTTTGAAATATGTATCCTACTGCGCAACATTGACAAAGAAGCAGATTATTGATATTTTCCAGCGATATTTGGGTAGTAGCAGCATCGCAGAAGATAAACTGTGCGAATTCTTTGATAACGCAGACATCGAGAGCATTAGGTTAAACCCTTCCGACGGTGATCAACGTATCATTTTAGTCGCAGCAAACTTCCGCAGAGAAGTCACTGCAACCGTTCTGTGGCTCCGTGACCATGGTATCGACATTAAGTGCATCAAGGTTACTCCATTCCAGGATGGAGAGAGACTCTACCTTGACATCGAGCAAATACTTCCTATTCAAGATATTGGTGAGTACCAGATCAGCCTCACTAACAAGAAGCAAGAAGAGGCTGTCTCACGCAAGGAAGAAGCTAGCAGACATACCTTGCGACTCGAATTTTGGACACAAGCGCTTCCTGTCATTGCTGAAAGATGCCCGATATTTACTAACAGGTCTCCATCACGTGATAATTGGATAAGCGGAGCCAGCGGTCGTAGCGGTGTCCAGATTGTTCCTGTTATCCTCATGCATAGTGCACGTGCCGAAGTCTACATAGATATGGGTGATTGGGGCAAGAACAAGGATCTTTTCGATTCGTTGCTCCACAGGCGACTAATAATAGAAAAATCATTGGGATACGAGTTGGAGTGGTCACGACTCACCGAAAAGAGAGGATGTCGTATCTTTGTTGGATACAGTAAAAGCGGCTTACTTGATAAGGAGAACTGGAGCAAGGTTACCGAGTTCTTGGCAGAGCATGTGACGAGTTTGTATAATTGCTTTCTGAATGTACTGACAAGCATCTAAGATTCATCGATAGTCTCTCGTTGAAGACTTATGTAGGCTATTTTAGAGGTATTGAGGTTCGCATGGATAATAATTAGTCATAAAAATATCAAGTATAATTAAAAGCCTGCATAATTACGGAGCATTTCAAGTTCTAGAAACAGTTCAGAATCATCCGGGTAGATCATAACCGCTTGGTATAGCAAAAATAAAATAATCATGGAATGAAACCCAATGCTTTTTTTCTAACAGCATGAATGTCAGCATCGAAGCCGCTTTGGCGCATGCTCCTCATATTTCAAAACTGTTCAGAGTGCTAATCAATAGCGGAGTCATAAGGCTGCTTGAAAGTAAGAGCCTTCGAGATATAGTTTCGCTTGCCCAACTCCTTGGAGAGTTGGATGACGGAACACGCTTCTTCTTTCGCCATGACTCCTTGCAGTTCTGGAAGAGAGTTTTGCCCGTTTCACCTATGATCTTGATGATGAGGCTATTCTATATAGAGAGGGGCAAATGAGCGTTTTTATTAGAAGCTCGTTACGATCAGCTGTTTGACAGTGGGTTGATAACTTTCGATGTTCATGGCAAACTACACATGAGTAATGAGGTCAAACCAGATCAGCGTGATCGTCTGGGTATTCACCAGGAAGCTCGACTTAGATTTCTAGCCCCGCGTCACGAACCTTACCTTGCTTGGCATCGCGAAAACGTGTTCTACGGATGTGGTCTCTGAATGCCAGCTTATCAAAAAATTCTAGCCGACAGCTTTGGGCATGATGGCAAAAAATTGACATAGTACCATCAATATAGTATACTGTCATTATGAACTATAAGTCTAACAACAACGTAGTCTACTCATGTAAGTATCATGTGGTGTGGTGTACCAAGTACCGGTGTAAAGTCCTTAGTTGGCAGTAATCCCCTGGAGACAATCCAACAGTATATCGAGAGCCAAGAGAGGACAGACAGGAGGGTGCGACATATAAAAAGCGGATAAGTTTCGTATCTATCCAAATCCAGAACAGGAAGGAAAAAAGACCATGCGTATCTCATCTCAAAGAGCTGTGCGGATAATTATTTTCTTTGCTCTGTTAATATCCATACTTGCAACCTTTTCCCAGATAGTAAGCGCCGCCGAAAGCTTTACCCTCTATTTCGAGGAGAGGGGAGGTGTTTGGAACCTCTACGCAGGTAGTGAAGGGGGTGTCTACTCCATCGGCAGTCCGGGACAGTATTGGTCGGTATCCGGTAGTACTTTAACCTTGAAGAACTTTCAGTTCCAGAGCTCTGCTACCCCTGCACTCTCTCTAGCCGACGGGGCAACCCTTACCCTGGAAGGTGCCAACTCTATTGCCAGTACTTCCAGTGGATCTTCCACCTCTATCGGAATTTTGGGTACAGGTAACCTGGCCATTAGTGGCACCGGCTCCCTGGAGGTGCAAGGTGGCTCGGCCAGCGGAATGTACTCTAGCAGCTGTGGCATAGCCGTGAACTCTACTCTGATTATCAACGGCAGCAAGGTGATAGCACAAAGTGGGCAGGCATCCGCTTCACAACAGATGGCTCTTACTATAGGTATAAGTGCCAAAAGTTTAATCGTCAACGGGGACGCTGAGGTGACAGGAATTGGCAACCAAACCACAGCACCATATTCCAGGAGAGCGGGTATAGAGGTTAGTTCTCTCGATATCAGTGCTGGCGTAGTTACGGCTATAAGTGAAGATGTAGCTCTAAGCCCAGGTGTGTACAACGTGCCCGCTGGGTATGCTTATACCGTGGCAAGCAATACGGAGGGATTATACCCTACCATAGGCATCGGACCTTTTGCTATAACCAGCAATTATAAATATGCCAGGATTGCCTCGAGCAGTACCCCAGGACCAGTTAGCTTTACCCTCTATTTCGAAAATAGGGGAGGTGTTTGGAGCCTCTACGCAGGTAGCGAAGGAGGCGCCTACTCCATCGGCAGTCCGGGACAGTATTGGTCGGTATCCGGCAGTACTTTAACCTTGAAGAACTTTCAGTTCCAGAGCTCTGCTACCCCAGCACTCTCGTTAGCCGACGGGGCAACTATTATCCTGGAGGGTGCCAGCTTTATTACCAGTACTTCCAGTGGAAGTTCTTCTACCGGAATCTTGGGTGCAGGTAATCTGACCATTGATGGCACCGGCTCTCTGGAGGTGCAAGGAGGCTCGGCCGGCGGAATGTACTCAGGTAGCCGCGGTATATACGTGGAAGCTACGCTAACTATCAACGGCGGCAAGGTGGTGGCACGAAGTGGGTATGCATCGGCTTCGTCACAGATGGCGACTACTGTAGGTATCAGTGCCAATAGTTTAATCGTCAACTGGGAGGGGGAGGTGACAGGCATTGGTAACCAAACCTCTGCCCCATATTCCAGGAGAGCGGGTATAGAGGTTAGTTCCCTGGAGATCAGTTCTGGCGTAGTTACGGCCATAGGTGAAGACGCCGCTCTAAGCTCAGGTGTTTACAATGTGCCCGCAGGGTATGCTTATACCGTTGCCAACAATACTGGTGGATTAAACCCCACCATAGGCACCGGTCCTTTTGCTATAACCAGTAGTCATAAATACGCCAAGATTGATGCGGGGTGGCCTCTCTGGCTGCAACTTACTGCATGGCAGGTACGAGATATAGTCGGCACCTTCAAGGAAGGGGATATTGCTTTCTGCAACACCACCCAGGGGGGGAGAATACGAGTTAAGCAACATGTCAACGCTTTCACCGGATTAGCCGCCTTATACCGCAGCGATGGCGGCAAAATTATCTGGACATCCATTAACATCATAAAGGAAGAGCCGTAAGAGGTATGTAAAATCTGTTAGGTGTTCCTTTGGTTTTTCAAAGGCTCCTTAAAAAGACGATGAACCCATAAAGGCGCATGACCACCATAGCCGCCGCGATGACAAAGGAAATTTTTCCTTTCATCGCGGCGGCTTCTTTTTGTCAACAAATTCTGATTTTAAAACAAAAGTCATTTTACAAAAATATCACGTGACTTTTACATAAATATGGTATTGGTCTCTATCTAGCATTTTCATAATGTAGGTGGCAGCTTCTCATGGCTAAAGTCAGAAGTTTTACGCGCATTTGACAAATGTTTTTTAACATAGATTTGACTTTTCATAGGGAAGGAGGACTGTTTTTTAATTGCAACCTGTCCCTTGAGACTGTCTCGAGCTCAGGTAATTAGACTCAAGTAAAAATCAAAAAAGGAGAAAAGAAAAATGCGAACCAAAACAAAGAAAAGCGCGCTTTCCGTGCTATTGGCCGTAATGACGGTATTCTCCCTATTGGCAGGAATTATACCGGTGGTGTCTGCGGCAAATACTTCTGAGGCCGGCGGCCCGATTACATCAGCTCCCAGTTTTTCTTATGGACAGTACGGGCAGGACTTCGACGGCACACGTCCTTACTATTATCTGAAAAACCATCTGGTTCAGGTCAATTTTGACCCGGATGAAGCAGGAAACAACGCACTTGGTTCCTTTGCCAAAGGTACCCCGACAGATTTCGTCGCGCTTGCGTCCAACCGTGAAAACGTGGACTGGAGCCAGTTCCGGATGAAGCCATCTATGGACGCCGCGTGGAGCGATAAAGCCAGCAACTTAGA
>WRDA01000125.1 GCA_009783675.1 Symbiobacteriaceae bacterium
GGAATCGACGATGATGACATCGAACTCTTCCTTGACCTGCTTGATGTATTCGATGGCATCGCAGAAACGCAAATCCAGGCGAGGATTGTTCTGCAGAGCATGACTCGTAGAGGGAATGTACTTCAAGCAGGCTCGCACGACGGCTTCATCGATCTCCGCCATGACGATTTCTCGTACTCCGGGATGCTTCGTTACTTCCCGCACCGTGCCTCCGTCGCCACCACCGATGACCAGGACTTTCTCCGGGTTAGGGTGGGCATTAAGAGGGACATGCGCCATCATCTCCGCATAGGCGAACTCATCATACTCGGTGATTTGCAAAGCATCGTTGAGAACCAGGCTGCGCCCATACTCCACCGTGTCGAAGATCTGAATCAGCTGAAACGGTGTTCTCTCCTCGTAGACGAGTTCCGTTATCTCGAAGACGAAGCGTGTGCTGTCGGTGTGTTCCTCGATGAACCATTTTTCTCTCAGGGGCATTCTCTGGGTTCCTCCTTATCCTCAGGCATCCGCCTGACTATATTACTGACTACGCCTTAGCGCGAAGCGTTCCGCAATACTTCCGTTCTCAGGACATGCGCCTGAGAATGGGCTTACTAAGCGGGGGTTACTCAAGGGGGTACGCATACCCCCTTGAACTGATTACGGTATTATTGTTACTGTCTGACTGTCCTCATCCCACTGGATATCGCTGACGATGCCATCGAAGGCGCGCACGGGAACCATGGTGAAATCGTTAACGATGGTCGGAGCCTGGGTGAGAACCTTCTCCAAACCATCCACATAGAAGACGGGATTGTCCACATGCATGATAACCTCATGTCCCTGGACATAGGCAATGATACGCTGAGTTTCTGCTACATAATCCACCATGCCCTGGAGCACCGTCTGGCAAAGATAACGGAAAGGCAGCATAGTCCTGCCGTTGATGATCATCGGTGGCACCTGAGGTGGGTCGAGAACCTCGTCGCCCCGATGCACGATGCCCGAGCCGATGACCAGACGCACAGCGCTTTTAGCCGGATTGGTATAATTGATCAGGATAGTGACATCAATTCTATTCCCCGATGTGTCATAGACGCTGACCGGGATTTCGTTACGCCCTTCCACCAGGGTAATAACGCCGCTCCAGCTGTCGTTGGATCCGCTGAGGGGGTGCTTCTCATTCTTCAGATAAAAGCAATCCAGCTCCAGATTATCGGCGAACTCCAGATGCAGATTATAGGGATTGGCACTGGTTTCGACGCTGAGACCACTGACATCCCTGATGGTTACTCTGGGTGGCACGCTGTCTTGCTGGGTAGGTATGGCATAAGTAAAGGTATCGCTGTAACTGCCTCCGGCTGATGCCTGGACCTGACGTTGAATAGTGAAAATGTAGTCGGTATTGCCGGCAACAATGTTGAAGGTTACCTCGCCATTGGCTGCTGTCTGCTTTTGTTCGGCATTATTAGAAGAACGCACTGTTACCCCCGCTAAGTTGGTACCATCCACGGCAGTCAGCTTTAGGGTTGCACTTTGCATCATCCCGGACTGCAGTTGCTCCGGTCTGGAAGTAACCTTAGGCTCCTCGACCTTGTAACTCCACACCTCGCTGTAGGTATGGTTATTGTAGCGGAAATCGACAATGAAAAAGGCTTCATTGGCCTGGTTCTTAACCTTTGGGTAAACGTCGACAGTGAACTGAGAGCCACTGGAAGAACTGGAACCGTTGCTCTTGGCATTTCTGGTTTCGACATCCAGATTATTACCGCGATAAGTGACTGTACCGTTGATGGCAGCCCCGCTGGTGGGATGGAAGAACTGCAACTCCAGCTTCTGAATGAAACCGTTGGCGAAGCCGTCGTGTTTGACCTCCACCTTGGGTCCCTGGCCTTTGATGGTCAATGAGGGGGAGAAACGTCTGCCATCGCTGCTCTCGGCTCGGACCACCAGCTTCTCCCAGGCTCTGGCACGCAGCACATAGTAAGAGCCATCCCAGGTCGCGGTAGTATTCACGAGCTCATCGTCGGCCCAGACGGAGAATCGCACGCCAGATCCGGTAAACTCGCGACCATTCTGGTCGTAGACTTTGAATCTGAACTGATTTTCCACCCCACCCATGAAGGTGAGAGTCTCTGCCTCCAGGGTAAGGTTTTCCGGCGGCCTGACGAAGAGGTAATCCTCGATATAAGCCAACAGGTTACCATCATAGTCGATAACCTCGATGGTATGATAACCCGGGTTGTTCCAGGAGGATTCCAAGTAATACTCTCCTGCCGAGCCGCTTACTGACCGCATGGTCCCAATACCCATGACACTGACCGTCGCACCGGCGATGCCTCTGCCCTGGGCGTTCTGCAGGGAGAGGTAAAGGGTTGCCGACTGGCCAAGCTCGAAAATATTGTCGCTTAACTGAACCGAGGGCAGATCGTAATCAAAGATTCGCCTGGCAGACCAGGTATCCCCGTTACGATCGAGACAGTTGACCTCCACGACTATGCTGCCACTGCCGTTAGCCAGGAAGGGCACCTGAGTAAGGTTATAAATTGCCGCAGAACTGCTGTTTTGGATATTTCGTACTGTGCCATCAGCCAGGACGACGGTTCCCCAGTATTCGCTGACCGGCCTGCCAGGCTCCGGATGCAGAGTCATGCTGAGGGAGTTCATACCGGCATAGGACATAATGGCTGGTCCACCGCAGAGGTCCCTGGTATAGAAGCGTTCCACCTGAACGGAGAAGCTGCTCTGATAATAATAGTCGTTGGAATGCAGCGTCACCAGGAGGGTCCCGTAATCGGCGAAGGTGAGAATGGTATTGCTCAGGTTTCTTGCCAAAATCTCGATGCGACTGAAAGTATCGGATCCGTAGTATCCATAATCTGCCCGATAATAAGGTATAGCGCCTGAGTTATAGATAGGTACACCACTGAGGGTAACCATCAGGTTGGAATCGCTGAGCTCCATCAGGGTGGAACCATTCCAGTAGGATGCCGTAGCGATGATACTCTGCTGCATCTCTTCACAGAGAGAGCCGGGAGAGAAGGTGTAAGCAGCTAAAGGTTTGATGCCTACAGGCCAGCTGGAGACCTCGACCCCATCTGCCATGAGTCTCAAACCATCGTTACCACTACCGGTGATGCGTCCAAGGCGAATGGAAAAGAAACCACGATCGTATGATTCCGAAACGATACTTGATCCCTCGACACTGAAAGTCGGTCTGTAGGAGGGTGTCGAGCCATCTGCCGTGGTTACCCTGCCCGAGATGACGACATCATAATCGTTTTGCATCGGCGCCTGAGAGAGCTGGACATCATAGACCGAATAGGCGTTACCTACCTCGATCACGGTAGGGGTGCGATACGATACAGGCAGCTGCACCGCTCCCGAGATATAGTTGTCCAGGTTTAAGGCATCGACTCCGCCATAATATTTCAGGGTATAGGAGCCTACTACCGCCGGAACCGTGCCCTTGAAAACGATGCTATTATTGATGATGTCACCACCATAGACGCGCTTCGCACCGCTGGGATGAGTCACCTCCAGGAAGTAGTTGACCGTCAGTTTGGCCGGAATGATCGGAACACCGTTGGTGGTGATGGTGAAGGGCAATTCTTTGATATAACTGCTGGCCATGAAGGTGGTGGGATCGATCCAGGCATCCACCTCGAACTTAACAGGAGGCTCGCCTCCAGGGAGGGGAATTGCTGCTGCTTCGCCACTGAAGAAGGTCATAGCGAGGAACAGGACGAATGAATAGAGAATAAGTCGATAGTGCAGTTTGGGCATGGGTAAACCTCCTTTTATGTCTCCTGGTGCGATTAAGGTGCATGAGCCCCTTGACTTTCTGCATCAATGCGTTTCTTGCTTCGATGGTCTATTATTCCTTCCGGAGAGCTGATTCTCCTGCTATGATGACCATTATGAGGTCTGGACAGTCGCCAGACTGCTGCATATTCATGCTTCATGGTGATCGTAGTTCATGTGCGTCTTGTCTGAACATGCCAAATCCGACAAATTAGCTACCGAATCCGCCAGGGGCTTGCAGCTTCCCGGCCGGATGAGTTATACTATGCTCGTTATATGCAAATCTCGTAGATGAGGAGGTATTTCCAGTGTCCGAGGTAACGATTCTCAAAACAGAAAACCTGAACAAGGCTTTCTTTCTAGGTGAAGCCGTTTATGCGGTGAATAATGTCTCTTTCGAGGTGATGCAGGGAGAGATCTGCCTGGTGGTCGGTCCCTCCGGCAGTGGTAAGTCGACGCTGCTTTCCCTGATCGGGGGTCTGGATCGTCCCATCTCTGGAGAGATCCTCATCGATGGTAAATCGATCATTAACCTTAACGAGGACCAGCTGGCTCTGATGCGCCGTCGCTCCATCGGCTATGTTTTCCAGTTCTTCAATCTTATCCCCCATCTAAGTGCCCTGGAGAATGTGGAACTGCCCATGTCTATCGCCGGCAAAAGCCGTAAGGAAGTCCGGGAAAGGGCGACCTTCCTCTTGGAGGAAGTCGGCCTTGGACCGAGGATGCACCACAAGCCTAATCAGCTCTCCGGTGGTGAGCAGCAGAGAGTCGCCATCGCACGCTCTCTGGTCAACCATCCTGCAGTCGTCCTCGCTGATGAGCCTACCGGCAACCTGGACAGTAAGACCCGCGATCTGGTCATCGACCTCTTCGCCCGCTTCAATAAAACCGAGGGTCAGACCTTCGTCATCATCACTCATGATGAGAGCCTGGCCAGATATGCCCATCGCGTGGTTCGCCTGAAGGATGGCAAGATCGAGGAGATCGTCCTGAATAAGGCGTCGTGAGATCTGGGATTTAGGAGTGGAGGGCGACCGCTGCCTCATCTCCAGTCATACTGTGCAAACGACACCCGCCGGGGTTTTCCCGGCGGGTTGTTTTATTCAGGTTGCAGATAATTTTAGCAAACGCCTTACATTTGCAAAGCGTGGAGCTCAATTCTCGTCCGGAGGGTTGGTGCGGGGGTTCCAGGGTAAGAAGATTTCGATGCTGAACCTGGTGGCTGTCGCATCGATGAGCAGGTAACCTTGATTTGCTTCCACCAGTTCCTCGGTATGCCTTAA
>WRDA01000126.1 GCA_009783675.1 Symbiobacteriaceae bacterium
AGGAGCAACAGGCACCACAGTATTGGTATGCCTATGGGATTGATAAGCCAACTGGTTTGCCCGCTGGATGAGGGGAGCAGGTAAACCTAGGCGAGTCGCAATTGCCAGAGCGCAGCTTTCTCCGGCGGTGCCGATATCCAGACGATAAAGAGGTTGCAGATTAACATGGTCGAAGGTCATGCGCGCATTGCAGAATCCCGGTGTCTGATCGGCAAACAGCTTCACTTCGGGATAGTGAGTAGTGGCCAACAACAAGCACCCGCTCTGGTCCAAAGCTTCCAGTAAAGCGATAGCCAGCCCCATACCTTCGGTAGGGTCAGTGCCGGTACCCAGTTCATCCAGGAGTACCAGGGAATCACTGTCGGCTACAGCGAGAATATCGATGATCGCCAGCAGATGGGAGGAGAAGGTGGAAAGGTTCTCGCTGAGGCTCTGTCCGTCACCGATATCGCATAAAACTTGAGCATGCATGGCAAACTGGCTGCCCTTATTGACGGGGACATGCATGCCGCATTGTGCCATTAACGAGAGCAGTCCTACGGTCTTTAAGGCGACGGTTTTTCCTCCGGTGTTGGGACCGGTGATGATCACACCGTGGAAGTCGTCGCCGATGCGAAAGTCCAAAGGAACTGCTTTTTCGCGCGGTAACAGAGGGTGAATACCCTGGATGATGGTAATGCTACGGGTATCCTTTACCTCAACCTCTCTGGCTTGCAGGACCTGGCTGTACTTTGCTTTGGCGAAGATGAAATCCAGGGTCTGCATGGCTTCCACGTTCAGTTGCAGGCTGGGAAGATCCGCTTCCACCAAAGCTGTCAGACGATAAAGGATGCGTATGACTTCGTTATCTTCTTCGATCTGAAGCTCAGCCAGCTCTTCGTGAGCCTTGCGTACGCTGGCAGGTTCGATGAATATAGTGCCTCCGCTTTGGGATATATCTACCGTGACTCCCGGAAAAGACGATTTATACTCACGCTTCAGTGGCAAACAGAAACGGTCACCGCGCATGGCAATATAGCCATCGGTAAAGTACTTGCGATGGGAGCGCAGCAGGTTGTCCAGCTTTGTCTTGATGGATTCCGATGTAGAAATAATCTTACGACGCAGGCTGGCTAGCTGGGCTGAAGCATGGTCATCTATGGTGCTGCCTCGGATGCATCGGTTGATCTCATCCTCAAGGTGGGTAAGGTCGCTCATCGACCGACCATAGTAAGCCACACCCTGAGATATCTCTTCAGCGTGGCGCAAGTAGCTGCGTGTGCGACGACAGGTGGTTATAAACAGAGCAATTGTGCTCAGTTGCTCCGGTTGCAACATGAACCCGCTGGCGGTAAGGGTCAATGCCTGTTCCAGGTCTTGCATCATCGCCAAAGGAGGAGAACCTAATGTGTCCAGGATGAGCCTGGCTTCGCTGGTTTCTGCCATGTGTCGGGTAACCTCAGCTTGACTGAGATAGGGCTCCAGAGCCTTGATGCGTTCTTTTGCCACCTGGCATAGTGCGTACTCAGCCATCTGAGTGAGCACTGCGGGGAATTCTAAGATCTCACGCATTTTTTTAAGATTTACGGGCAAAGAAGTCACTCCTAATATAACCACGGAAACAGGTGTCGTGTCAATCTTGGGTTGAATGATAACCCACCCAAAGGTTGCTATCATGATAATAATGGATATTTTTCAAATTGGCTGACTATACTTCGGCGGTTTTCTCACCTGTCCGAGGCAGGGCGAGAGCCACCAGGACATTACCTAAAGAGAGCGCAGAGGCGATGTAGAAGACATACTGCGGTCCCCAGGCAGCCCAGGCCAAGCCTCCCAGATAGGCGCAGACGATGGAGATGACATGGTCGATACTCATCCCGGTGGAGAGTGTAGGTGAGATCTCGGAGGCATCTCGGGCAATCGAGCGCAGATACAGGGTGCGGACCATCGCCAGCTGCATGGTCATCCTGTCTATAATATATAGCGCATAGACGAGTAACACCGGTATCCCCACCTTGGCGAGATTGCCGGACATCAACCCAGCTGCGACCATACCATACATGATGTAGACCACGATGAACAGGAAGCCTTCGGCAAGGAGCATGCGTTTTACGCCCAGGCGATCGGTGAGTCTCCCGACGAAGGGGATGAAGAAGATACCCAGGAAGGAGCCCGCCATACCCAGTATTGCCATAGTGTCCGCCTGCCTTAGCAGAATTTCGATAAGCACCCAGGGTCCGAAGACTCCGGCAATCTGCTTGTGGGCACCATGCAGCGAAGCCAGAATGTAATAATGTGTGTACTCCTTGCGAAAGAGAATGCGACCCTCTCCTGTGCTGATTGCCGGGTTGCCGATGAGCCTCTGAATGCGGATGAGCATAATGATAACCCCGACAAAGAAGGCAGTAGCGATTAGAAAAGATGGGGTTACTGTCAGGTTGTTGGCAGCATTGGGAAAGCCAAAGACGCCACTGCGAAAACCTAAAAAAACAGCTAACCCGGCAGCGAAGGTAGCGGCAGTCTGCACCGCATTCACCATGCCGAAGCGACTGCCGGTGTTCTCACTGCCGATTATGCTCAGACCGATGCTGTCTCTCAGGGGCATATAGAGGTGCATCCCCATGGAGTTGATAAACAAAAAAACCAACATCACATTAAAGGAGGGGGTGAACACCCCCAACAGTACCAACCCGATGATGGAGATCACCTGCGCCAAAATTGCCAGACGCATCTCACCAAATATCGAGAGTGCAGAGATCACCAATACAGTTATCAACCCGGGCAGCTCTCGGGGAAACTCGATGAACCCGCGCTGTGCAGCGGAGACATCGTATACTTCCTTGTAGAAGTTACTATAGACACCTTCGGATAAACCGGTAGCCAGGGCGGTACAGACCACCGCCACTAAAAAAAAGGTAAAAGCACGCTGTTTTTTGCCGTTCTCCATTATCCAGGAATCCCCTGTTCCATTAATATATGCTCCTCCAGCCATTTGGCGACTCCGTCATCTTCGTTAGAGTCGCAGACCTCATCAGCAGCAGCTCTAGTTGTTTCGATTGCATTCGCCATCGCCACGCCGACACCTGCAAAGGCCAGTAAGTCGATATCGTTGATATCATCACCAAAAGCAACGATCTCTTCCTGCCGGATACCCCAATATTGAGCCAAGAACGCTATTGCGCCTGCCTTAGTGGCTTCGGCCAGCATAATATCGAAATCACCATAACGGGTCACCCCAAAGCGTAACCCCTGGGGAAGGTGCTCCCGCATAAAGACGATATCCTGAGGATTACGTATATCAATGGTTACCTTCTCGGTGTCCTTCTGGTGTTCGGCGAAGTCTACAACTTCGAAGACCGCCGTTGGCTCCAGATTAGCATGGATCCTGCCAGTGGTATAGTTAACCACACCCAGCTGGGTAACAGGTGAGAGACCTATGGCGATACACTCGAGCAAATAAGGACGCAGGGTTTGCCAGGGGATGAGCCGCTGATCTATCAGCTGGTCTCCGGCATAAATAATAGCGCCATTGTTAATCACTCTGCCGTCGAAAAATTCCAGAGGTATCATGCTCTCCACGCTGCCGGGGCGTCCGGTGGCGAAGGCTATTTTTATCCCCGCAGCACGACATCTCGCCAGGGCATCCCGGGTGCGTTGGGAAACTGTCTTATCCTCCCGCAGCAGGGTACCATCCAGATCAGTCACGATCATCTTTATATCCACAGTGCATTAGTTCCTTTCAATTGCTCCACGGCGACCCAGGAGTACCCTGAGCCGCCATCGCAGGAGACTCTTCTTTAGTACGTAATAA
Source organism: Symbiobacteriaceae bacterium (assembly GCA_009783675.1). GTDB lineage: Bacteria > Bacillota > JAAYKD01 > JAAYKD01 > WRDA01 > WRDA01. The sequence goes on from WRDA01000126.1 coordinate 3,791, forward strand.
TAACCTCATTGTTGTCGGCAATCCAGGCAACCTCACAACCCAGGTTTTCGGCGGCGAAGCGGACGGGAACCATCGTCCTGTCGTTAATGGAAACCGGTGCCACGTCCATGGTCATGCTTATACCGTCCACCACAATATTCGTCCTGTCCATCCACATCGTAACCGAATGGCCGTTAGCAGCCAGGGTGATGGTCCGCGTCTCCTCGTCCCAGCTTATGGTACCTCCCATGGCTTCCACAATCGCCCGGATGGGCAGAAGCGTGCGGGAGTTGATGATTATCGGCACGGTGCCCCGACCGGGATCGATCTCCTGTCTGACGCCGTTGACCATCATATACTGGTCGCCGATCCTCATAGAGATGACGTTTTTTGCTGCGACTGGAGTTGAAGGGGTTGAATTCGTATCCTCCCCTGTTGACGGAGTGGTTGTTAACTCCGCTTCTCCAGGTATGCCCAACTCTCCAGAGGTGTCTGGCTCTTCAGTGGTATCCAGTTCCTCTGCGGTGTCTGGTTCTTCTGCCGGCTCCTCTTCCTCTTCGGTGATTATTGGTTCAGATACATCCTCTGCCGTTACTGTCAGCGTGAATACTAACTCCGATTCTCCCACGCTGTTTTCCGCTACCAGGACAACATCATATGTCCCCACCGCCAGCCCAGCGGCGATGATCAATCTCCGACCGGCATTGTTCCAGGTGATGGCGGCGTTCCCGCTGGACTTATTCACTGTGGGAGTGGGAGATCCCAGAATGGTATACGCTTCCGTCGATGTGGGCTCGTATCCCACCGTGACCATCATACCCGAAGTGCCGGTTATATCCGGAGGGGTTGTTACGTCCGTGACAGTGAGGGTAAAGGTTAGAGTTGCCGTGCTGGCTGCACCAGATGATGCTGTCAGGACAACCGTATAGGTGCCTTTGGCTAACCCGCTGGCAATGTCCAGTTTCTTCGTAGCATTGTTCCAGGTGATTTTGCCGCCGTGGGTGGTGTCCTGCGTCACCGGAATATCCGGCTGGCTGGCAGAAAGGATGGAAGACAATCTAAAAACAGTATAGGCGTCGGTAGATAGAGCGCTGTAGCCTTCAAAAAGCGTCATGCCTGTCATGCCGTTGAAACTGATCATACTAGCGAGGGAGCCGCTTTGCGCGTCCGTA
>WRDA01000127.1 GCA_009783675.1 Symbiobacteriaceae bacterium
AACCAGGGCATTTCGCAATTTTTGGTATGTTATAAAGTTTTTTTATACTCTTTCGTCGAAGATCGGAGTCGCTCGCATCCTGGTCTCCGGCTGCACCGCCAGATAGATCTCGACCACAGCAGGGGAAGCCGTGATGCTGAAACTGTAAGCCGAGTCCGAGAGAGGTGCCACATCGAAACGCTGGGCGACATCCATGACAGCGGTAATCTGAGGGCGGTTCTTGGGGCTCCAGTCCACATTCCAGGAAGCATAACGCTCGTCCTGCAGCGCAAAGTAATGCATGGCAAAATCCAGCAAGGGTCGCAGATCTCCCGGGGTGGCGAAGTAGAAGAGATCGCCGTTCTTAGCTCGCCAGCCAGTCTCTCTGGCCAGGAAAGCACCACCCTCGCCGACGATCTTCTCCGACCAGGCGACGGGATTCTCCACATCGAACTCGGCGCGCCAGGCGGACATGTCGATGTCCACATAGGCCTGGTTGGGGATGACCTTCCACTCTAAGGGGTGGAACTGGCGGTAAGCTGCCGAAGGCTCCATCTGGATATCGATTTCAGCATTCTGGATGCGGGTGCCGATCTGCGGCAGGGTGATATCGATATCCAGCCTATATTTAGGAAACTGAATCATCTCAGATAGTCCACTAACGAAGGTGGCAGCAGGCGCGCTCCGGTCTCCAGGGCGGTGCGGTAGACCGTCTCCTGGGTCTTGAGATACATGATGGTCTCGGCCATATCGGTATCTTCCACCGAGTTACGATGGGATACCAGAGTAGCCAGAGAGTTGAAATGCCTGGTATGGGCAGCTCGCATCCTGAGCTCCAGGGTGCCATACTCCGAACGCAAGTTATTAATGCGGTAAAAATGCCCGCTCAGCTCATCGAAGGCGTTGTTAATATCCTCCCAGACATCCTCGTGCAGAGCCATCACCAGGCGACGCATCACCGCGAAGACATTATCCCCGTCGGGATCTTCCACATCTTCGCCGAAGACATCGAAGGCGTTGCGGTTGAACTTAAAGATAACATCGTTACCGATCTCCATGAAGCGCGGTTCGGCGTTGAGATTCTCGGAGACTTCATACTCGGGGACACCATACTCGTCCCTGCTAACCACCCGGAAAGGCCTGTTGATGAAATCGGTGCCGGCGAAGACGAAAGCGCCGGAAAACTCGGCGTTGCCTACGTCGATAAGATGCTCCAGCATGCTGGCGACCTCGGCGGTGATAACCTTACGCTCATCGGCAGTGATAGTATCATTCAGTGCCCTGACGCAGAGAGTCCGCATGGAGGAGAGGGTGTCGATAATCGTGTTCAGGGCTGACTCTGTGGCTGCATGGACCCCCAGCATATAATCCAGATTATGCATATACTGCTCGGTTTCGTTCTGGGTGGAGTCGATACGCAGGAGAGTCTGCAGGTTCAAGGGGTCGTCGGAGAGACGATTGATCTGTTTACCCGAATAGAGACGTTCCTGAAGAGTATCCATGCGCTTCATACCCGCATTAAGATTAATCAGAAACCCTCTGGTCATCATACTTTGCGTGACGCGAATAGCCATAGTCTAAATCTCCTTTCAGGACCCTAACGGAAGACCCTCTCCATCAGGATGCTCAGCACGTCGTTGAGAGCGGCAGAGAGGCGGGCGGCGGCGGCATAAGCCTGTTGGAAGCGGATCATGTTGGTCATCTCTTCATCCAGAGAGACATCGGAGATGGAGGAACGGCGTTGTTCCAGCATCTTGGTCTGGTAGGAAGAAGTTTCGTAGAGCCTGAAGTTGGAATCGGCGCGGATACCCAGCTCTAAAAGGAAGGTGTGATACTTCTCCTCGAAAGTATTGCCCAGGTAGATCAGGCCAAATTCATCCTCCAGCCAGGTGCCGGAGATTTCGTCATTGATCCCTTCCTGGATCTGAGCCAGCAAATTCTTGTTATTGCGGATCTGAGCGATGCGCAGGGCATTGATGTTGTTCCCCGGATAAGGGCCATCGGGACCGGAAGGAGAAAACTCCTCATCCTCATCGAGACCAACAGCGGCGATGAGGTCAAGTCCTGCCAGGCCGTTCATAATCAAAGGGTTTACCCGAATGGAAAACGCGGTTGGTTGGAAGGCCGCCTCGTCATCGTCGAAGCCGCTGGGGACGAAGAAATCGATCCCCTGCTCCCAGTCCCCATCCTCGTCGATATAATAGCCCTGACGATGCTGATAGTTGATGGTCATGGCGAACTCTCTGGCGAAGGCGTCCATGGCTGCCCGATAAACGAACTGCACATCGTGACGCATCTGAATCTGAGCTCCCAGGGAACCCGACTGAATATCGGCTGCCAGCTTCACGTTGGGACCGAAGACCCATTCCAGCTCGTGCCAGCCAAGCTCGGGGTTGAAAGCCACCCCCAGACGGGTCACATCGGTATGGGAGACCAGACGCACCCCGTTGACGGTGATGGTGACATAGTTATTCTCGTCGATGATCTTAATTTCACAGAGTTGTGAGAGCTCATCCAACAGGAGGTCCCGGCGATCCCTGAGGTCGTTGGCGTAATACTTGCCCTCCGCTTCGATCATAAAGATATCATAATTTAAGGCAGCGATCTGCTGGGCTTTGGTATTGATGCTGTTCACCGAAGCCTGGACGGCGGCATCCATATCCTTGATCAGCTGAGACATCTGATAATCGAAGGAGTTCAGCACATTGCAAAAGACATCGGCGCTGGCCCGCACCTCTGCCCGCAGGGAACTGTCGGTGACGTCCCTGGTCAGGTTCTGCCAGGCATCGTAGAAGCGATTCATCGCCTCCTTAAGGCCACCCTCACCCGGTTCATTAAAAAAGCTCTCCAAGCGCCCCAGCACCGTGGCACAATACTCCCGGTAGCTAGAGATGGTGAACTCGTTACGAATCTGATAATCCAAGAACTCATCGCGAATGCGGATGATGGCATCGATCCTGACACCACTGCCGATGATGCCGTTATAACCCGGCACGATGACCGGATAATCGGCACCCATCTCCACCCGCTGGCGGGAGTATCCCGGGGAGTTGGCGTTAGCAACATTGTGCAGGGTGGTCTCCAAGGCATACTGCTGGGTGGCCAAAGCCTTGCGAGCCACATCAAGCCCGGCAAAAGTAGAGCGCATATCGGATGCTCCTTCTAAGTTGAGAGTTAAGAGCGGAGAGTGGAGAGTTGTTTGTGGTTAGTGGCTAGTGGTTGGTGGCTAGATGTGTGGCTGCTGTAGCGGCGGCACTCTGCCGCCATTCGGCTGAAAGTTGAGAGCTATGAAAGTTGAAAGATAATAGTTTCAAGTGGAGTTCTTCAGCTAGCTATTTCAACTTTCAACTATTTCTTATAAGTCCATTCCCGGACGCCACTTAAGAACCTGGACATGCTTTCATAGTAGATCAACGAGCGCCTTAGCAACTCCTGCTGAGATATCTGCATCTCCTGGCAGGCGATGGTATCCTCGGCCATTCTGGTCAGTTGTTGCTGCTCCTCGATGGAACAATCGGGATAGATCTCCAGCAACCACTCGTTGTAGCCACCTTCTTCGGACATCTTGCCCAACTGGTGCAACTCGGCATCCAGAGCCTTTTGCTTGCGTTTGATTCTCTGCAGGATCAGGCCCTCTTCGCTGAGAACCTTGCCGATCTCCTCCGCCTGTTCGCTGAGGAGAACCTCCTGCTTATGCTCGAGATGCAGCCTGAGGTCGCGGGTGACCGCTGCCAGCTCGAAAACCAACTGCCTTGCCAACACCGACATGTCAATCACCAACCGATCCTTTCAGTCCACTAATCATTCATTAATGCTCTGCTCCGGCACACCAGCAAAGGCAAGTTGGTGTCCGCCTGGCTGCAATGCTTCTACTCAGCTGTTAGACCTTCTTGTCTATCACCGGGATATTACGGGAGGCAACCCTGCGCTTAGGTCTGCCAGGGGTCTCGTAGACTGCTGTTCCCGCTGTCTTCTCCGGGTCATTACGCCGGATATAGTTCAACGCATTCTGCAATAGGGGTAGCAATGGTTCCCGGGTCTCTGTCAACCTGGCCATATCAGCGGCGATCTCATTACCCAGCTCTGTCAGCTGCTTTAATTGGTCTGCCATCTGAGTTCGCAGTTGACGATCTTCGGCACCTTTGATACTTTCTGTCAGCAGCTGTAGAATCTGCTTATGAGCCAGGTTATGCTTGGCTTCTGCCGGATCGATCCCCTGGGAGACTGCCAGCCGGGAGACAGCTGCCAGACGGCGCTGTTCAAGGAGGTTTAGCTCGCGCATCAGGCGTTGCTCTTCCAGCAACACAGGTTTGAGGGCGACCAAGTTCCATTCCTTGATATCGCCCAAGTGGTTTTGATACAGAGAAAGAAGGGCAGCGTATACCGTTCGCTGCCCTTGAAGTGTCCGGATCAAACGATCGACAGGATTTAGCCCTATTTTCATAGTGTAGAATCCTTCATTCTGTTTGACTAAGCTTATTTGTCTTCATCCAAAGCGCGCAGGGCGGGCAACATACGTTCCGCCATCTCCCTGACCTTAGGCTGGTAAGTACCCTGTCGAATACGACGGGCAATCTCCTCTACCTTGGCCTTCCTGGGAGTGGTGACTGTTGTTGCTTCCATATCGCGGACGATTTTGGTCGCGGCAGCCAGGTCCTTTGCAAGTTCCTTAGCTTGGGGCGAAAGATCGACTCTATCCGTGGGGGCATCCGCCCTAGCAGTCGTCTCTGCGCTCTTCTGCCTTTGCTGAATATTTTGCTGACTGTACGCTGTGATGGCGCGGATCTGTTCACTGCTGATACGAGAAGTCATGATCTTAACCCCCTTTCCTACTATCTCATTCGAGATATCGGTTGAAGATGAAAACAACTTTAGCCTTACAAACCAATTTTAATCTATAAAGTCCAACTTGCAACAGTCGAGGGTGAACACAGTTCATGTGCGTCTCTTA
>WRDA01000128.1 GCA_009783675.1 Symbiobacteriaceae bacterium
GCAACGATCCCTGTTGCTCCCTGATCTCCAGGATACCCTGATAAGAGTAGCCTTTTTCGGTTATGGTTATGCTCTGGGAGTTCTCCCTGGTCAGGGTGAGAGGTGCCTGAGCACAGTATAGCCAGGAAGATGCTGTTCCCATGTCGATGTTCAGGGCAGGATAGCTAAGAATAATCGGGGTGAAACTCAACTCGGGAAAAGCTTGTAGCAACTCCTCTTCCCTGATGCCAGCCGCATCAGGGTTGCCAAGCCAGATCCGCCAGGTCCCGTCGAAAACGGGAAACCAGAGGAACCTGGTCCCCAGCCTGCTTTCTCCCTGCCGTAAAGAGTCCGCATAGGAAGTGTAGGACCCACTCAACTGCCAGAAAGAACCACGCACCAGGGTAATTCGTATTCTGTCACCTTCAGAGCGGATCAGTTCCCGCTCCTGACTATGACAGAGTATGCCTGCACCCTCCAGACTTATCACACTTTGCTGAACCGGCAGAGAGAGAAGGATGCGGATCTCTTCCGGAAGTAGTGACCCAGCTGCAGCGACTGTCCCGCTGAGAATGGATACCAGAAGACAGAAGCAGAGGCAGAGCTTTATCCTACCCATGCTGGTCACCTCCTGATCTCCATTTCGCTGAAGATACAACCGCAATAGCGCTGGCGATAATACCCGCGGCTTCTGGCTTCACTCTGGGACTCCCGAAACCCGGGACGCAGGTCAGCGTAAGCGAAGGAAAGATCATAAGCAGCAGCTGCATCCCGCCCCAGAGCAGCGATAAGATCATGTTGCTGATAAGGGCTGATCAACAGACTGGTGCTTATAGATCTATAACCATGAGCCTTTGCATATCTTGCGGTCGCGGTTAGGCGCAGAAGATAACAGGCCCGGCATCGCCAGGCAGCTCCCTGCTCTTCGGCAGCCAAGGCTTCGCGAAGATACTCACGAAGATTATACTCCTGGCTATAAACAACCTGGAGCTGTTCATCCCTCTCGAGTTGCTCCAGGGTCTCGCGGCGTTTGAGATACTCTCCATATGGGTGAATATTGGGATTATCATAATACAGTGTTGGCTCCAAACCCTGGGATCTCCAATAACGCACAGTATATATGCTGCAGGGTGCGCAGCAGGCATGGACCAGAAGGCTGCTCATTCCAGTTTTATCTGAGTGTTCCCGGAATTAGGAGTGAGCCCCAAATCCAGGTATTCTCTGGCTCGATCTGTGGCGATGCGCCCTCTGGGAGTACGCTGCAGAAAACCCAGTTGCATCAGGAAAGGTTCCACCATATCTTCAAGAGTAGCCGTATCCTCACTTACGGATGCTGCGAGTGTATCCAGTCCTACTGGTCCGCTGCTGAACTTGAGAATCATCGTCTCCAGGATTAACCGATCCAGATGATCCAAACCCATCTTATCCACCTGGAGAAGATTTAAACCGTACTCTGCAATCTCCCTGTCGATGACTCCGTTACCCTGAATCTGAGCAAAATCGCGCACCCTGCGTAATAGACGGTTTGCGATGCGCGGTGTGCCCCTGGACCGCCTGGCCAGCTCCTGGGCACCTTCGCTGGTGATATCAGCTTTTAGTATCCCGGCTGAACGCGTAATGACAGTGAACAACTCCTCCTGGGTATAAAATTCCATGCGATTGATCACGCCGAAACGATCTCTCAGGGGCGCCGATAGCAACCCTGCTCGTGTGGTTGCTCCGATCAGAGTGAAGTGCGGAAGATCGATGCGAATCGAGCGAGCCGCCGGGCCTTTCCCGATGATGATGTCCAGAGCGTAATCCTCCATGGCTGCATAGAGAATCTCCTCGACAGTGCGACTGAGGCGATGAATCTCATCAATAAAGAAGACATCATTGGTCGAAAGATTGGTCAGCAGCGCTGCCAGGTCCCCGGGTTTCTCTATGGCTGGTCCGGAGGTAATGCGCAGATTTACGCCAAGCTCATTAGCCAAAACAGAGGCTAACGTAGTTTTACCCAGGCCAGGAGGCCCGTAGAGCAGCACATGATCCAGAGCTTCCTTACGCTGCAGGGCGGCTTGAATGAATACAGACAGGGACTCTTTTATCCTCTCCTGCCCTATATATTCGCTGAGGCGTCGAGGTCGCAGCGACAGATCGTTCTGTTCATCCTCTGGAAGACGCATCCCGTTAATGATACGATCCAAAGATAATCCTCCTCCTTTCTGCCGCTATAACCCGCCTCGGGGACAACAAGTGATCCTCTCGCAGGTCTCGGCTGGCCTGATCTGAGATGGGGTTCCAAACCCCCAAACTCCTGGAGCATAGCCAGCTCCGTCAGGATTTATCTTGAAGCCAGACGACGCAAGGCTTCGGTAATCAACTGTTCCAAGGTAATCTGGGGTAGTGAAACCTGAACTTCAGCCAGTATCCTCGCGGCCAGGCTGCTGTCAAAACCGAGGGTAACCAAGGCCTCCAAAGCCTGGCGTCCCGGGCTGTCTGCTGCTCCCTGGGTTGACTCCGCCATTGGAGTACCGGTGGAAGTCACTAATGACGCGGCTTTTTCTTTGAGCTCCAATACCAGACGCTGGGCTGTCTTTAAGCCTACGCCGGGAATCCTGCGTAGTTGCGTATAATCCTCATAGATCAGCCAGGTCAAGATACGTGCCGGTGATGCGTAACCAAGGACCCCGAGAGCAACCTTAGGCCCGATACCGCTAACACTGATCAGACGCTGGAATAGTTCCAGCTCGGCAACCTCTGCGAAACCATAGAGCTGAGGTCCATCCTCGCGCCAGTGCAGATGGGTATAGAGGGTCATTTCTCCGCCGATCTCCGGAAGTTTCTCAGCCAGAGAAAGAGGCGTATTGCATCTCATCCCCAGACCGTTAACTTCCAGGACCACGAAATCGCTGCCTCGTGCCACCAGATTGCCTCTGATATATGCCAGCATCCTTTTACTTTCCTCTTTCCATAAGAATCTGTCTCATACCGCTGCTCTGCAGATGGCAGATGGCGATAGCCAGTGCATCGGCTGTGTCATCAGGTTTGGGGACCGCCGGCAGACCCAAGAGGACCTTTACCATCTGTTGGATCTGCGGTTTATCCGCTCGGCCATATCCGGTCACCGCTTGTTTTACCTGAGCCGGCGTATATTGATAATAGATCAGACCCTGCTGCTCTGCTGCCAGAAGAAATACTCCCCGTGCCTGCCCTACGGTAAATGCAGTGGTGACATTGCGGTTGAAAAACAGATCCTCTACCGCCAGCTCCTGAGGGCAAAACTCCCTTATAAGCTCCGTTACTGCGTCGTACAGCTGTCTCAGACGACAGGGCAGAGTCAAATTACTTTTCGTCTCGATGGACCCATAATGCAAGGCTCGCATATGTTGAGAGTCGCCTTCCAAAATGGCGAAGCCTGCGATGGCCAGACCAGGATCTATGCCCATGACTCGTACCATAATCTACCACCGATAAGAGAAAATGAGGCTGCCAGTAACAGCCCCATTGCCTTTAGGTGCTACCCTGTCAGATGGGGGTTCCAAACCCCCATTCCCCCGAAGTTTCCACCCCGCACACATGTGTGCGGGGACCCCGGGTTCCGGCAAGCAAAGCTCACCTGCACTCACTGGAGCTTCGCTCCAGCACCGCGCATAAGCGCGGTGATAGCCGCACATATCCGGCAAACTACCGGGTAAATGTAGTTTATGTGCGTCTCTCATGCTTCTACTTCGGAGTTATCGTAGATGTTCTGAACATCATCACAATTATCCAGCATCTCTAGTAATCTTTCCACCTTTTGGATCTCTTCCGGATCTGTAAGGACCACGGTGTTTTTTGGCAACTGGGTAATCTCATGGTGCAAGAAGGAAAACCCTGCCTTGATCAGTGAAGATTCGACAACCTCGAACTCCTCGGGAGCTGTCACAATCTCGAATGCCTCCAATGTAACCCGTAAGTCTTCAGCCCCTGCTTCCAGTGCCATTTCCAGCATATCGTCTTCCGATCCAGAGTACTCGCTGCGATCAATGACTAACAGTCCCTTACGCTCGAAAACCCAGGAGACACTCCCGGTTTCACCCAGATTGCCCCCGTATTTATCAAAAATATGTCGTAGTTCTCCGGCGGTACGATTGCGATTATCGGTGAGAGCCTCCAGAAGAATAGCTACTCCGGCAGGACCATACCCTTCATAGACCAACTCTTCATAACTGACACCTTCCAGCTGTCCCGAACCTCTCTGAATGGCCCTCTGGATATTTTCATTAGGCATGTTCTGCTCCCTGGCTTTGGTGATCAGGGCCTTAAGCCGCAAATTGGCATCGGGATTTGCTCCTCCGTTGCGGGCGACCACCATTATCTCCTTGGCTATACGCGCAAAGACCTTGGCTTTGGCAGCGTCTGCCTTACCCTTCGAATGCTTGATGTTGGCCCATTTCGAATGACCAGACATGGTATCCACCCTTCGACAATCTTTATGATTCTTCCCACCGTGTGGCGCTGACAGCATCGATGATAATTCGCTGCACATCGTTTAGCAACTGTCCCAAACGAGCATCTGCCTGCAGGTATGCTGCCAGGATTGTATTCTGCCTCATAATTTCCATCAGGGTCCGCAATTCATCCACCTGTTCGGGTAGCGGGTCCTGACCCGCCTGCATCAACGCATAAACAGCCTTCTGTTTCGCTTCGAAGTCACTCATCATCCTGCTTGCGCCTGCGTCAGCCTTGACCGCTTCCTTAGCCTGCAGCATCGCCTGACACTCGGTCGACCTGGCGATCTCCCTAGCTAACTCGTGAGCCTTGTCATAGGGATTCATTTTCCCCTGCTCCCTTCTATATGACTTTGCTAATCAGAGTTTTCTTGCGATATACTGTTTGTAGGATTCGACTCCCCCCGAAAAAATCCTGCAAACTCTTGAAACAATGCCTTTCCTTGGCTATAATGAAGGCTACTAAATGAAAGGATCA
>WRDA01000129.1 GCA_009783675.1 Symbiobacteriaceae bacterium
CAGCATCGCAGCCAATAACCTGAATATGGGGAACATCATCAGCAAGGACATAGCTGCCGGCACCATCGCCTTCGGATACGGCGAGGGACCCAACTTTGTCTATCGCATGAGCATGTTAAATGGCGAACGTGCCGGTACTCTGGACCTGGCAGATTGTCTGGCAGTTTCTTCTGCTAAGGCGATTATAGGCTTTCCGTTAGTGGCAGAGATTCTTCATGCGGACCTCAGGCAAGTCTTCTTCTTCAGCCCCAATTTCGAGGATCTGCTGTATGTTCAGACTCTCCTGGCCAGGGATGCCCTGGATCTGGATCTGCTAGCCGAAGGATGCACGCTGTCTCGCTTCGTCTGCTGGCTGGATGAGGATGGCGAAGTCTTCACAGGTATGATGGACCCGATATTAAACAACACTTGCCTGCAGGCTTTACAAGTACTGGAAGTCGTACCAGTTGCTTTCGTCGAAAAAGTCCCGGGTAACAAAAACATCCTGACAATCATCATTTATGAGACCTATAGCAACGGCCATGCTTACGAAAAGACTGCGGAGTTCGTCATCGACAACAATGCGGCGGACTACTACCTGGTACCAACAGAAAATGAGTACCAGCAGTATGTCTACAAAGTATATGTCGACACCAAGGGAAATACTCAAATCCGCGACTGCTACATCGTCAACTAAATCCAAACCTCAAACAGGAGGGATCTTCGTGATCCCTCCTGTCAGACGGCATAAACAACGAAACCCCTCCCACGGCTTCATCTGGACATGTTTCGCCCGGACAGGCGAAGCGGAGCGCTGCAAAAGGGGTGTGATATATTTAGGGTTCGAAGCGTTGCCTATAATACGCTTCTGAAAAAAGAGAACCTCTGCTCCAGAATAAGAGGCAAATCTAACACGGAGGTCAGAGTAAAAATGCAAAAAAGGTTCCTATCCATCCTTTTAGCCTTGGCGATGGTTATCTCCTGCATTACACCCCTGTATGCAGGCGACATCAACGAAGAGTTCGACATCGAAGCTTTCTTTGCCGAAGCCAACCTGGAAGCTCTCAACAATCTCGACGCTATCGGTGAGGTCGAAGGGCTCTATGGCTTTACCGAAATGGGCATCTCTTTAGACGATAATGTGGCGATCCCGGTTATCGTTGTTCTGAACAACAAACCCGCCCCGGTAGCAGCAGCGCTCGAGCAGCCAATCAGCCCGGCTTTCTTCACACTCACCAGCACCCTGGAAGAGAAAGCAGCGGATGATAAGGCTGTCTTTTATTCTGGTCTGGCTGCCATGTTCAATAAACCAGCCGGTGGGTATACTCCTTTCGCGCCGGCTTACGCTCCCTTACAACCGGCTTATGAGGTCATCTACGATTTCGACACCACCATCAATGGCGTAGCCTTGACTCTGCCGGCGGACAGAGTCGCGGAGCTCCTGGAGATCGAAAGCGTTGCTGCCGTATTCTACAATGTTCCCTTAGAGATTCCTGAATTTGTGCAGGAGGATGCTCTGGCTGAGCTGGACGAACTTGGTTCCGAGTTCGCCGGAGCACTAAACACCATCTCTTCTATGTCCATCGGGATCCCTGAGGCTCATGCCAAGGGTTACAAGGGCGCCAATGTCGTCGTCGGTGTCATCGATACCGGAGCGGATTACCTGCATCCCGACCTGATCGATGCCTATTTCTGGTACGACTCCCTGGAAGATGTCCCGGAGCGCTGGCAGGACAGAGTATGGAAGTATGATAAAGACTTAAATCCCAATCACTATATCGAAGCCTATCAGGGTAAATGGGCCTACTTCGGTTTCAATGGCTTCGATGCTCAGTTCTATCCCTACACCATGACCCCGCATACTTTCCCTAAGATCGCCAAGAACATCTACGATCCCATGGAGACGACTTTCTTTGAGTGGCGTGACAGCGGTTATGCCAACTCCGCTCCTAACGGGGGCAGCTACTACAATAATCATGGCACTCATTGTTCTGGCATCATCGTCGGACGCGGCGTCAACGAGGATCGCAACGTCCTTGGTGTGGCTCCGGAAGCCAAGTTGATCAGTTATCGTCTCGGCGGCCCTGGTGGCAGCAGTAATATTGCCGCAGCCATTATGTGCGTCGAAGAAGGCGTCAAAGACGGAGTCGACATCTTCAGCTTCTCCTACGGAGACAGCTATGCCCGCGGACCCTACACGCCGATGTCTTTGGTCATCAACTATGCTACCATCGCCTATAATGTCATCTTCACCCACTCCGCGGGTAACGATTATCTGGCTTACACCATCGGTGGCCCCGATGCCACCTCTCTCACCGTCGAGGTAGGTAGTACCAGTTATACCGGCATCAACGTGGTCTTTGGGGCCAATGGCAGCACGTTCGATGGCAACCTGGTTTACCGCGACCTGGCTACGGCTTACTCACCTCAGGCGAACAAAGTTACCAACCAGATCGATGCCTGGATCCTCAAGAGCGGACCCAATGTCAATGCCAACACCTCCAACGAGGATCTCAGTTCCAACTTCTACATCATGCCTCAGAGATCAGGCGGCCCTGGTTTTAATGGCATAGGCACAGGAGTGGCTGCCGACTGGACGACGGCCGTCAGAGCCGAAGCGGCAGGGAAGATCGTCGTCGTCGCCAGAGGCACAGAGACCCTGACCACCATTCCCACTAACGCTAAGACCTATGGAGCAGCCGGGGTGGTCATCATCTGGACACCAACCGGAACAGTGACCAGGGACTTTGGCACTACGGTATCCACCACCAACCAAAACGCTAACTATGTGCCAATGTTTACGATGACTAACGCCCAAGGGCTGGCTTTCGTCGATGCTCTGCGCGCCAGCGATCTAAAGGGTTATTTCCTGGATTTCAACGGCACAGACCGTGGCACTATCTCCTCATTCTCGTCCCGCGGACCCGTCAAGGGCACCTTCGAGATCAAGCCGGATGTAGTCACTCCCGGCAGCAACATTTTAAGCACCCTGCCCTGGTATAACGGTTTAAGCACTGGCTCTACCCAGTCAGCCTACGAGGCGCGTCGCATCAGAACTGCAGCAGGGTATACCGCCAATGCTTACGGCAGCATGTCCGGCACCTCCATGGCTGGCCCTTATACTGCTGGCTTAATGGCGCTGATCTTCGGTGAGTATTACCGGGGAATATATGCGGATTTGGCTACCACTGGCGCTGAGATCGAACCACTGGGCGGACAACCCAATCCCTATAAACAAGACGGAGCAGCCTTCGAGGTGAAAGCACGTCTGGCTAACACTGCCAGTAAGGACTTCTTCACCAATAAGAACTTTGGCGTACATGAAGTTGGCTCAGGTTCACCGAATGTGGTCAAAGCCATCGAATCCAGCAGCTATATAACTGCTGACAGGGAAGTATACATCCCCATCGGCTCCCCTGACTACCGCTTCTTCGAGGATGCCTTCGAGGCTGTGCAAGCCGAGGTTACTTCTTTCAGCTTTGGCGGCGGCAACTTAGGTACCCCGGATGAGGCACCGCGAGTGATAACCGGCAATATTCATAACGCCTCCAATGAAAGCAAGGAGTATGCCATCAGCTTCCAGTGGAACCGTACCTCCAACCGCACCGACCAGAATGTTAAGTCCAATGGTAAGATTCCTCTGCTTCTAAATGGCACTTTGGACCCGATTACTGTCACCGTAGCGGCAGGAGCAACTGGCACCTTCAACGCCTCGATGCAGATACCGGACAACCTGGTGACGGCGGATGTCGGCAGCCATGAGGGTTATATTATCATCGAAAGTGGCAGCGAAAGCTACCATCTGCCTTTCGCTCTTACCGTTTTGGAACCGCGCCCCTACTGGTATCTGGCCGGATTAGCCGCTATCGAAGCTGGCGAAGAGGATGTCTGGTTTGAGATCCGCACTCATCAGGAACTTGAGCAGCTCTCTAAAATCGTCGACGGCAGATACGGTTTCGTCGATTCCTTCGCCGGCAAGCAGATTCGCCTGCTGGCAGACATGGATCTCAGCAGTTACTATTACAACTCCAGCTATTCAGCCGATCCTACCCGTTTTGTGAATTATCCTGCCGGCTGGAATGCCATCGGCGTCCCAGGCATGCCTTTCGAGGGCACCTTCGACGGCAACGGCTATTCGGTTCGCAACCTGAGATCCAGGACCAACACCGATCCCACCAACCATACTTCGGGACTACCCAACTATAAGGGCCTCTTCGGGGTAATTCAAAACGCAACGCTATTGAATGTCGTCGTCGAGAGTGGTCTCTGGAATGTCTCCCAGTATGCGGCTGGTGTCGTTGGTTATGTTACCACCACCGCTGGTAACGAGACTCTGATTAAGAACTGCATCAACAGGATGCCCATCGTCGGTATCGGTATGCAGGGGCGTCTGATGTACATCGGCGGTATTGTCGGATATGCCGAGACCGAAGCCGGTGGCAAACTGACTATCGAAGGTTGCTCGAACTATGGCAACATCACCGGTGCTGCTTTCATCGGCGGTATTCTCGGTGGCACTGCCATGCAGGCTCAGGGCGAAGCCTACCCGGGCTATGACGGCACCTTGGTCGGTCCGGTTGAGGGCGATGTCCTGATCAAAGACTGCTACAACTATGCCGTAGTTCAGGCCACGGTGGATCTTACCCGCGCCGGTGGTATCGCAGGCTATCTGGAAACCAGAGGCGGATCGGTAAGAGTGGAAAACAGCGGTAACCATGGCCGCGTCCATTTCACCAACAGTCTGACCAGCGGGACCAACAACCAGAGCACCACCGTACCTGGTTATGCGCAGTACAGTCCTGAAGGTAAATACTTCAATGCTTTAGGCGGAGTGGTTGGCATCTCCGTTGGCGCCGAGATCATCGACAGCTACAATGTGGGCCTGGTGGACAATGCCACGCCATTGCTGATGTTTCGCACCACCGGTCAGGGCCTGCCGATGTGGCC
>WRDA01000130.1 GCA_009783675.1 Symbiobacteriaceae bacterium
GCATAATATAGAGTTACAAAAGAAGTTTGCTGCTATGATGACTGAGGTTCGTTACGAAATACTTTATCCCGAAGCTGAACTGTTTTTGGTTGCCTATGGGACAACTGCAAGGATAGCACGGACAGCCATCGAGAGGATGCGTGCTGGTGGTATCTCAGCCGGGCTGATTCGCCCCATATCACTCTTCCCCTTCCCGGATTGCGCGTTCGATCAGATGATGGATCAAGCTAAGTTTTTTCTCGCCGTAGAGATGAGTGCCGGTCAGATGGTAGAGGATGTTCGACTGGCTGTCAGGGATCGTAAACCTGTGCACTTTTATGGTCGCATGGGTGGAGCAGTACCGGCACCCCAGGAGATTATTGATGAAGTCGAAAGGCTCCTGAAGGGAGGAAATTAAGATGACTGTTGTCTTTCAGCGTCCTCGTGGTCTGACCGATGTGGTCACCCATTACTGCCCTGGTTGTACTCATGGCATCATTCACCGCCTGGTAGCGGAGGTTCTGGATGAACTTGAACTAACAGACAGCACAGTGGGCATTGCTCCTGTAGGATGTTCAGTCTTCGCTTACAACTACTTTAACTGCGACATGATCCAGGCATCTCATGGACGCGCACCAGCTGTGGCTACCGGGGTGAAACGTGCTACTCCCGAGAGCATAGTTTTTACCTACCAGGGAGACGGGGATCTGGCATCTATAGGCACTGCAGAGATTGTTCATGCCGCTCATCGAGGAGAGAAAATCACTGTCATCTTTGTCAACAATGCTATTTATGGCATGACCGGGGGACAAATGGCTCCCACCAGCCTTATCGGTCAGCGGACCACCACCTCTCCCTATGGACGCAAGGAAGATCAGGCTGGACAACCGATTCGTATGTCGGAAATGCTGGCCACCATAGATGGAGCGAAGTTTATAGCCAGGGTTGCCGTCGATAAACCCGCCAGGGTTATTCAGGCTCGCAAAGCGATCAGGCAGGCATTTCTCTGTCAGAAACTTGGACTTGGCTTCGCTATGGTAGAGGTGCTATCCACCTGCCCTACCAACTGGGGCATGTCACCAATCGAATCCCTCGCCTGGTTGGAAGAACAGATGATTCCATACTATCCTCTCGCCGAGCTTAAAGTGCCTGAGGAGGTGAAGTAGGATGATCCATGAAATAATCATGGCAGGTTTTGGCGGCCAGGGAATCATGCTAATGGGACAGCTGCTTACCGAAGCTGGCATGAACAGCGGCAAGCAAGTGACCTGGATGCCTTCATACGGTCCTGAGATGCGAGGTGGAACTGCTAACTGTTCGGTGATGTTATCCGATGATCCTATAGGAAGTCTGGTGGCAGTAAACCCCACAGCCGCTATTTTGATGAACATTCAATCTTACGATAAGTTTGAACCCGCAGTGCGTCCTGGTGGCCTCCTTCTGGTTAACACCTCCCTGATCACCAAGACCACTCTCAGGAACGACATTAAACAGGTTCTGGTTCCTGCTAATGAGATCGCGGCTGAGTTAGGAGATAACAGGGTTGCCAATATGGTCATGCTTGGTGCGTTTATCCAGGCGAGTGAAGCCGTATCTCTGGACTCAATTATGTATGCTTTGGAGAAAAAGCTTCCGGAACATCGACGTAACCTGCTCCCGATGAATCGCCAGGCTTTAGAGCGAGGGATGGCCCTGGCTCAGTAGGCCTGATTCACATACTTTGGGCGTCGCAACACAAAGTCAATGAAGAGGTGAAAGGCATGCTATACAGTCACAGCCCAAGGAGTTATATCCGTACCGATAACTGGGAGATCATCGCCAAGATCAGTGAAGACAAAGAGCAGTGGAGCCAGGTTCAGGTAATCGATATCTCAGCTGGTGGTTTGCTGTTCCACACAGAGGACGAGTTTGAACCAGGAACAGTACTTTGGTTTGATCTCTTTATTGATCCGAAAATGCCGGAAATTCCCGAGAGGATTCATATGGAGGTCAGAGCCAGAGTCAGCAGTGTACGCCAGCAGTTTGAAGAGGTGAACGCAGTTGGCGTCGTCTTCATACAAATCAGTCTGGGAGATCAGGTCAGACTGGATGAACTTATTCGCCTTGCCGTCACAAGATATGGGGGAGTACCGGAGTAGAGACAGACTCCTGCTATTTTAACCAACTTGTCATCCTTTTCCCTTTGACTATCTGCGCTGGCTGTGTTAATATCTTCATGCTCAGGGGGGCGTCCTGGTTTCGACGGGGACTGTGAGGTTATCGTAAGCGAGCCGTGGACCAGAGCCACGTTAAAAGCTGGAAAAGGCATTAACTGCCAACAATAGACTAGCATTCGCAGCGTAATTTAACGCTGCCGTCTGACCTCGTGCTCCGCCGGAGGCCCTGGGAAGGCGTCATTTATTCGGCTTTCCGCATCACCAATGCCCTGGGGTGATTAGGGAGACTAACGGGGATAGTGTAGGTAATCCTTTCGTGAATGTAGGGTTACTGAGGCGATAGCTTAAACATTCACTGCGCTCGGAGAAAACGGTAGCAGCGCTTCTTCGGACAAGGGTTCGATTCCCTTCGCCTCCACCACACCACCTCACGTAAACCGGACCCGGATTATTCCGGGTCCGGTTGCACATAATCTGCAAAGAATTCCTCCTTACGACAGGGAAACCGCAGTATAGAGTCGAATGTAAAAAAGACATGTCGTATTCTTATTACAGGAGTGGTTATTAATGCTGAAGCGGTTCATGATCGTAGCAATTATCTCCTTCGTTTGCGCTCTTGCCCTTGCCTCATCCGCCTCATACCTCATTCAGACCTCGGATACTAATCGAGCGGTGGAAGATAAACTTAGTACACTCCTGGAGGATGTGGGTCGTCTTATTAAGACTCGCGCCGATGATCTGATAGCGATCCGACAGGAAATGGATGGTGTCTATTTGGAGAAAACCAGAGCCGTCTCCGAAATGATAAAGTTGAACCCTGCACTTATCGAAGACAAGGAAGAACTGCTTAGAATTGCTAACCTGCTCAATGCCGACGAGATTCATGTCGTCGATGCAGCAGGCACGTTGAACTGGAGTACGATAGATGCTTATGTGGGTTTTTCATTCGTGGGCAATCCTCAGACTGAACCCTTTCTAGCAGCGATAACCAATCCTAACTTTGAGCTCGCGCAGGATCCTCAGCCAAATGCAGCGGTCGGGATTTACTTTCAATATATTGGCGTTGCTCGCTATGATCAGCCTGGAGTCGTCCAAATCGGCATGAGACCCGAAAAGCTGGAGAAAGCTTTACATCAGGCGGATCCCCAGGTTTTACTTAACCAGGTCACCATCGATCGCTCCATGCGCATTCTCCTGATCTCAGGTTCTGACATTGTCGGGGATTCCAGCGGAAAGCTGACCGGGACAACTCTGATGGCAAAAGGATTAAGTGGAGTTCAAGCAGGTAGTGGTTCTGTGAATCTGGATGGCAAGGGTATATATATAGCCCGTAATTTCGGTGATTACCTGGTGATGGCTTTCATTACCGATGTGGAGACCTATGGAGCGCGTAACTCCATGTTAGTGACTTTTCTGATTGCCAACGCAGCCGTTTTATTCTTCCTGGTTATGACTATCGGTATCTGGATGAACGGTTCGATTATCAGACCACTGGGCAGGATGAGTACTGTCCTGGAGGTAATATCCACCGGGGATCTGGAGTTACGTGTCGATGAACATAATATGCCGGAATTTCGCTTACTCAGTGACAGCATCAATGCGATGATCGATTCAATCGAAACATCCCTTGAAGATGCTGAAGCCATGACTAAGCAGCTCTCTTCAGTCGTGGACAGTATTGAAACCAGTGCTTCCCATATGGCAGTACTCCTTCAGGATGTCCATAATAATGCCCTTAATAATGATCAGCATGCCACAGATGCTGGGATTGCTTCGAATACTGCTCTGGAAAATGCAGATATTGGAAATGTCAAGATGAGTGACATGGTAATAGCAGTCCAGGCAATCGATGAATCCTCGAAGGATATCGCCAAAGTCATGCGTACCATCGATGATATAGCATTCCAAACCAATATCCTGGCTCTGAACGCAGCAGTAGAAGCTGCCAGGGCGGGTGATGAGGGGCGTGGATTCGCCGTAGTTGCAGAAGAGGTGCGTAATTTGGCCACCAAGAGTGCAGCGGCTGCAAAGCAGACCGAGGAACTGATCAGTTCCTCTATCCAAAAAGCGAACTATGGGGTCAGGATTGCCCAGGAAACCGCGGTGATGATTGCCGAGATCGTGGAGAACATCCGAAAATCAGCTACTCTTATGGAGATAATTGTCGTTTCTTCACAAGCTCAGGTTGGTGCGGTAAGTCAACTGAGGGAGGATATGGACAGTATCAGACACAGTGTTAGCTCGACCGGAGCCGATCTGCGTCAGACCGGACCAATGACTCCTCGAGCTCTTCAGGCACCCTCTCGTTATTAAGAAAATTGATCCTGTAGTTCTTCGTGGGTGAACGAAGTTCACCTGTGTCTAGCTTAAACCATTATCAGAGGTTATGCCTACATGCCAGGAATATCAGGACCAGATAACGAACAAATGAGCGCTGCTGAAATCCAACGTGATGCAGCGCTGGTTGTTTTAACCGAACGTAATCGTCTTCACATGGAGCTTAGTGGCAAAGAGGCAAAACTCTACCTGATGACTTTCGGCTGTCAGATGAACCTCGCCGATGCTGAGATGACTTACGGGCTGTTCGCTATGGCAGGGTACCGTTATACGGAAGTCCTGGAGGAAGCAGATCTGATCATAGTTCATACCTGTGGTGTCAGGGCAGGAGCGGAATCTCGTGCTATGGGCCGCATAGGTCAGCTGAAGCCTCTTAAGGAGATGAACCCTGGTTTATTGATAGTGGTTTGTGGCTGTATGACTCAGCAGCCGGA
>WRDA01000131.1 GCA_009783675.1 Symbiobacteriaceae bacterium
GCATGGGCCAGTTGAATCTCCATAGCCATGGATGAGACTTTATTAGAAGCGACGGCGAAGGCCTCGCCGACGAGATCATCATCGTCCACCCATCCGTCTACATAGACCGTCTCGTCGTAGAAGACGGCTGCGACGGAATCGATGCTTAGTAGCTCGGCAACCTTGTTGGCTGGCAGGGTCATCGCCAGTCCGTTAATAGCCGTGTCGTAATCCAGGGTAATGTAGTAGTCCGGCGAAGTCAGGGGCGCTATGGCCGGCACAAAGGGGGTCTGCGGAGCTGGTTTGGTAAAGATATTGTCAAGGCTATCATAAAAGATGGTCTTGTCGTTGTCAGCCAGCTCTTGCAAAGATGGTGCAGGATTAAATGGGAAGAATGCCGGTTGCACTGGCTGATATCCAGCAGCCTGCTGTAGTGCCTGTTCGACCTCAGCAGGGTTATGCTTGAACATCACGATAACGGGAACCATATCTTCGTTGTCCAGTGAAATGTCGGCTTCCACGAAGCCATACAGACCAGAAAGCTCACCCATTGCCAGGATTTCGTTGTAGGCCTGGAGTTGTTCTTCATTCAGTTGCGGATTAGAATCGCCCGGGTCAGCCGCTACCAGAGGAACAGCCAGGGAGATGACCAGCGACACGATTAAAAGGATGGATAGGAACCTTTTTTGCATTTTGTCTCTGACCTCCGTATAATATTTGCCTCTTATTCTGGAGCAGAGGTTCTCTGTTTTCAGAAGCGTTTTCCAGGCAACGCCACGAACCTAAAAAGATCACACCCCTTTCGCAGCACTCCGCTTCGCCTGTCCGGGCGAAACTGAGTGTTTGATGACCGCAAAAAGTAGTGTGAAGAGAGAACGATCCTTGGTTTTCTTTATATTATCACATTATATTTGATGAATCAAGGGGTATAAGCAAATTTTTGTTCGGCTATGTATATAGCCCCCCGGTTAGCCTCGCAGCCGACCGGGGGGGTCATTCACTTTTTGCCTACTTCAGGCCGGGCAGGTTTTACTCCACGATGAAGCAGGCGCGTATCTGGTCGTTGCCTTTGGTATCCACGTAGACCTTATAAACATCAGACTTATAGTCCGTGGATGCAGCGATCTCGTAGATGTCAGCCGCGTTATTATGGATAGTATACACCTTGCTGAAGGTGAACACTTCTCCAGTGGAATAACTCTCCGTAAGCGTAATGGTCAGCAGATTGGTGTTACCGTTCTGCTTGGTCACTTTGGCAGTTACAGAAACCTTGTCTACCAAAAGCGCAGTCAGATCCAGTCCTTCGTACACAGGCTCTGTCATGCCGGTGAACAGCTCGCCATCCAGCAACCAACCCACATGGCTGACGGCATCCGGGAAGCTGACGAAGGTATCCAGCAGTTCGAGGTCGATGCAGTCGCCTTTATACACCATCTGGGTATAGAGGAGATCGCCGGCAGGGTCAAAGAAGTTGACCTCAGCGGAAGCATAGACTTCAGGCAGGGCTTTGGTCAGAGGCAGATCGATGTAAGAGCCTGCGCCAAGAGTCAGGGTGAGTTCCGTGGCTTCCGGCGGTCTCTGAGTATGCTTGTAGTCGGTGGTGTAGACTACCACAGCCAGCCTGTTGCCTTCCCGGAAGGTGTAATGCCTCGGTTCTAAGGTGAAGGTGTAGCTATAGGTCTCACCAGGAATGATCTCCGTGGTTTGGTAGGTGAAGGGACCCATAAAGCCGGTATCTCTGGTAATATGGGTATCCAGATAAGTCACCCCGCTGGGGTTGGGATTTTGGATATCCACCGAGGAGATGCTGACCACATGGTACTGGGTGATATAATCGGAGAAGCGGTATTCGGATCTGCTGTAGGCGTTGATCTCACCCTGAGCAGGGATCGTGTACTGGGCGTTACTGGCCAGTGAGAAGTGGCGTCTCGCCTCGCCCAGATCGACGATCATGGCCGAAAGATTGCCAACGCCTCTGTCGGGGGTAATCTCCAGGGTGATGCTTGGCACGCCGCTGAGGATGACATCCTGGCTGAGAGGTTCGGAGACATAGGCCAGCCTGGCATTAGTATGCTTTAAAATCTCATCCATGTCTTCCACTCGCACATTAGCCATCTGGCTCCTGTGCTGTGGGGAAGGATGTTGCCCGAAGGCACCCCAGCCACTGGGCACGCGTTGACCATATTTGTTGGTCTCGTTGGACACAGCCGTGTTATTGCTGGCAGCGGTGATCGGATAAGAAGAGTTGGGGAAGAGCATGGTAGCTTCCCAGGAGTCATACATCCATTCGTTGAGGAAGTACCAGCTGTTCATAACCTGAGTGCTGTTGGGGTTATCATAAGGATAAGGGGCGTAGGGTTTCCAGTTGTAGAAACGGTCGGTAGGATCATTGTAGATATCCGCCGGCGTCCTGTACTTCAGCTGATCGTAGAAGGGACCTTCAACTGCCGTCTTTGGCACATCCACCACCAACTGGCCACCACCATCATCGGTCTGATCGAAATAATAGCGCCGCATCTCGGAATCGGGAATGGGCCAGGTAGCGTAGGAACCGACCTGTCCGGTGACACTGTCGGCGACATAGGCCGAGATACCATCTTTGTCGATGCCATTATCGATGCCATAGACGAAGTGATCCAGCCACTTATGGTAGACGCCAAGCCAATCCATAGGCCCGAAGTTCCACATGGTAGTATGGCCGGAAAGATGCAGGAAGACCTTCATCGGATAATCGGGATCGATTTCTTTCAAGGCGCGGTATAGCTGATCGAAATGCTGGGTGCCGACGTTACGGTCCTGCTGTCCCTGGGTGAAGAGGACGGCTGCCTTAAACTTCGCGGCATCCTTGGTGAAGTTGCTGATATCCCAGTATTCGTTATAATCACCGGTCTCGTGACTGGAATCCGCAATGGCTCTGGCCAGCACGTTTTCGTACTTGGTGCGGTCCAGGGTACCTAAAACGAAGTTGGGGTCCTGCCAGCGGCCCATATCGTAGCGGGAGAGCTGATCCACATCCTCACCCTGAGACCAGGGGTAGACGGTGCCGTTGGTGCGGAAGTACTCATACATCACGGAGATACCAGCTACAGGCACGATGGCGCGCAGACGCTCGTCACCGGCTGAAGCGACACCCATGCACACGGTGCCGTTGTAGGATGTCCCCATCATCACCACGTCGCCGGAGGCCCAGTCGGCCTTGGCTTCGTAGAGAGCAGCCTTGGTGGTATAAGCCCGGCATTCGCCATTCAGCCATTTAATGACGGCCAGACCGGCTAGCATCTCATAGGCTTCTCCGTAGGTGTTCATGCCATCGTTGAAAGGTCCGGCGGTCGCCGATCCCGAGAAACTGTAGCGGTTGCCTGGCATACTGCTGTTGATGCGGGCAAAACCTCTGGCGAACATATAGTTGCTGGCATTCAGCGCTCCGGAAGCCACCAGATGGGTGGTCGACTTTGCAGTATCGCCGATGGGCTTAGCTCCCCGGGAGGCCGGGATATGATACCAGGGATCCTCATGGGCATCATCGTCGAAAGGCCAGTCGGATAAAGCCAGACGCTTGTTGCTGACATCATCTGCATAGTTATAGTGGGAAGTATCCGGATTCACGCCGAACTCCGGGGTTTCGCGGCGGGGATCTTCGGTATTGGGATGATATCTGGTGATAGCATTGACGTACTCATCGTTGGAGTGGTTGTTGCCCCGATACGGAGAATGCTCCAACATCACCGGCAGCTTGACATTCTGGATGCCGGGAATGTTTTGATAATAAGCTGCACTAAGGTTAGGGCGGGTGATACGCACGCAGATCAGGTCGCGCTGATCCGTTGCGTACTCTTTTTGTCCCGTGGCGAAGGTTTCCACCGGCAGCTCGATCCAGACCTCCTCGGTCAGGAGGTTCGCGGAGGCCAAGCTGAACACTGGTTGGCTGACACCCTTGGTTTCATCCCAGATGGTAGGCATGATCTCACGGATAGCTTCGAATACATCGTTACCTACTGCGTCCGCTGCATTAAGATAGGAAAAACCGGATAACGGAGAGATAATAGAGATAACCATTGCGATGGCTAACAGGCTGGATAAGAACCTTTTCCTCATCGTCTTAGACCTCCATTTTTCTTTAGATCAGGGAGTTTGCTGTGTAAATAATCAAATGTCCCATTATGACATCAAAATGACATTGACCTGACACCAGCATATAAACGAGCTGGCATATACTATAGCTATCAACTCGCTCGCGAGTATCCGGCGCATCCGGTCCCATCGAGTTGATGCCAGCCTGGATATTTACTATGTTTCCTCTCCGGCAGGAAGGTTGGATAGGAACCCACCTGAAATTGAGAGTGAATAGTCCTTACAGACAACATGGTTTCCAGGCGCCGAACCCCTGTGCTGCTCTGCTTAAACTTTTTCGTTTGTCCGGACGAAATAGGATCAGGTAAAGCTGTGCAGCGGGTTTCGGTTTTTTTGCCTGATATGAGGGATCACGAAGATCCCTCACAGTGCGTTCACAGTCTATTGACATCTGCTGATCAAACAGACGAGTTGACTTCGACCTTGCCAGCCACCCCCTGATGAGGTGGCTGGTTTTGTGTTACCGTTTAATACTTAATTTGCCTACTCAAATATAAGGCTTAGGTTTTTAATATTGGATCCATTACCCTTAATGTCATATACAAGGGTGTACCCTGCCAGATAATGGCCAGCACCAAACTTGTATTTTCCGTCCAGGTTAGCATTGTTACCATTCAGTTCGATGGAGCAGTTTATAACTTCAATAGCGCCATCCGAGTAGACATTAGTCGTCTTAAAAGTCAATACCCAAATCCTGGAGTTCTTTGCTGTTTCAACCATACTGACAAAATCTTTGGTAGTGGTGTAACTGTGGTTTATGACCAGAGCCTTGAGTACCAAA
>WRDA01000132.1 GCA_009783675.1 Symbiobacteriaceae bacterium
TGCGCAGATCGCCTCCACGATGGAAGTTTTGCTCTCCTGCCACGACCCCTCTCTCTGTAGATACCGTCTGTAGTTCCCTGAGGAAGTTCGCCAGATCGTGGGCCAGTTCGTTCATGCTGTTGATATTGTCTGCTCGCAGGGTTTCACCCTCGATCCAGCGGTTGATGGTCCATGACCAGGGAAAGAGGTCGCTGGGTTCGCCTTTAGCAATGGGTATAGGTATACGAAGAGAGACGCTGCGGGTGAATACGGGGAGCCAGGCCCTCTCTTTGCTGATGGCAGACATATAGCATTCAGCGCTGGGCAACCTGATGACCATCTCATTGCCCAGGCGGAAAGAGTGGTTGTCATGCCCTCCAGGTTCCACCAAAACAACAGGAAGGTTCTGCCAACGGGGAAACTGGCTGTCAATTAACTGACGAGCCAGTTCTATTGATATATCTGGTATTATGCGGATCCGCTCTTTGCTTTTTAGGTGGACGCTGCTGCATGTATGGAACAACTGAAGCGTGATCAGAAGACAATCTGATGAAAGCAGCATTGGAAGAGTTATTGTGCTTCGTTGTTTTCGACAGGGTATTGATGTTGTCCTTGGTACACATGACATTATATAGCGCAACAGCTTAGAAGAGTTCAAGGCGTCTCCTCCTTTCGGAAATGGGGTGGGGAATCGATAAACCCTGCTTTAGTGCGGCACCAAGCAGGGGAGAGAATGCGAGTATCAAATAAAGCGTTTTTTCTGGAGAATCCTCACTCGGAAGGTCTGTACCACCATTCAGCTATGGACTTTGGTAAAGTGATGGCATTGACCAGTGGCATTGTTTCGTTAGTATTAGTCTCACAAAGGCAAAGTAGACAGGGAATGATATACGCCAGCAACCCGATAGGGATTATAAGCAGGATCGGCATCCTTAACCCATATAGAAACATCTGGAACAGGATAGGAGCAGAGAGTGTGATAATAGCGCTTCCGCTGGTAACTGACCAGATCATTGACAACACAACACCAGTAGACGTGCGCTCAGCTAACCGTAAGCGATGGATGGCGAAGTGTACAAGCAGTGCGGTTATGGGAAGGACAAAATGCAGAAGTGAGTTGGGGAAGACAACCGCAAAGACGACAGAAGATACTGAAGTGAACTTTAATACTCTTGTAATCAGTTTTTCAACAGAACCAAGTCCATCCTGCCTTCTGAACACCAAAAGCAGTGCGAAGCTTATGACCAGAATAACAGCAAAGAGTATGCGCGTAGCAGACAGCGGGATCACGGCAATTTTCCCCGGCAGTATCGGGAAGAAGACTCCGTTCTCAGCAGCTTTCAAATCATCGCTGCCATTCATGGCCAGATGATGCGCTAACTGTATCACATTTTGGAAGTATATGTAGGCGGAGTTTGGATCCAGATTCTCGTAAGTGTCCAAAGGAGTGTGATAGTACCTGCCGCTGCCAAAGGCAGCGAGGTTAAGTCCCGTCATGCCTGCCGCAGTGAAGTGATATAAATCACCACTTGTGTCGGTGAAAGCCATGATGTCATATATAAGCGATGTACCATACTCGTATAACCCTATGCTCTGATAGAAGCGTAAAAGAGAGAGATTATCAGGGGAAGACCCGTATATACCAGGATTGCCGCCTCCGTTGCACCCCTCTATGTTGAGCACAAGAGCTACTTCGTCCACTAACTCTGGGTAGCTTTTAAGTACATGAGATGCGCCGGAGAGAGTGCGAAACACTTCCTCGCCATCGGTGAACAGAAAGATGATGTTGTGATTCAAATCCAGTTTTGCAAGACTACGTAACGCTTCCAACATGGCACAGACGCCGAACATACTATCGCCAGCACTTGGATCATCTGAACCATCATAGTGAGCGACGAAAAGGTATGTAGTCTGGCTCTGCGGAGCCTCCAGACGCACCATGATGTTTTGGACGATAAGGTCACCGTTCTCATCCAGCTGATACTTATTGATGCCTTTAGGCTTGCCGGAGTTGTAGACATCAAGCTGTGCCACCAGTCCCATACTTGTAATTTCGATGAGGAGTTCTCTGCGAACACGCTCTATTTCATCACTTCCGGTATAGCGTGGCTCTGGAGACCAGCGTTCTATATTCTGCATCATACGCTGATAGTCCTGATAAAGGTGATGATCTACACCGGGCATTGCAGGCGGAAGAACCAATGTAGCACTATATGTAATGCTAACCAAGAGAGTTAAAGCCAGAATGGTAAGCTGCTTTGTGTACCGGGAGAGGACAGGTGACGTGAAGCTGGTCATGGTTTACATCGTTCCTTAAGTGTATTGAGATTACAATGAAAAGAGAGGGTAATATCGGGAACTGACATCTCCCCATGCCTGAAGGCAGGGGGTTCTCGGCTAACCACTATCGGAGGAGCCGACAGATGCTTTGGTGGCACCGAGTAAGCCGGCCCGCCGCACGCCTTCCAGGACAGCAGCTCTGCAAACCCCAGTCGACGGTAAGCAGGATCGAGAGCTACCGGTTCTATCAGGGAAGCGGAAATCGCCGGGTCCTGCCACATCCCACAATAGGAAACGAAGTCACCATTAAGCGCAACCACAGCGATTTTGATATCCAGATTACAATTGGGGCGATTGAAACCCAGTTCGTAAGCTTCCTTAATATCCTCATCGAATTGGATAGCGCCCTCTCCCCGTTCTTCTTGATTGAAGCCCTTCCACAGAACCTGGCCATATTTGAAGAGATCATAGTCTTGCGCCATGCTGGGAACCCTGTAGCCATCGAAGAAACTTTAAAAACCACCTCGGACACGATTAGCTCAGGGTGGTTTTACTAAAAAACCAGCCGGTAGTAGCGATAGAAACAATGCTACTACTCTCTGCCGGTATTAACTACCTCGTTAATAAAAGGATTGCCTCTATCGATTTCAGATGTAACTCACCTCTCATTCTATTCTTGGCAGAGCTGCCGCAGCGACACTCTGTCCCAGGCGGCGACTCTGCTCACTTGGCAGGTGCAAGAGTATATCTTTGGACAGATCGGGATAGTCGGTATCCAGCACCCGTCTGGCTTCGTCTAGGATTATGGTTCCTGCTTTGCCGGACATTACCCGTCCCAGCAACAGCACATGATCCAGTTCGTATATACGCCTATAAAAAGCGAGGGAGTGTCCCAGGTAGCAGCCGATGCCGCAAAACACAGCCTCGGCTTGCCGGTCATCTTTTGCCAGCAGCTGCTGAACATGCGTGAGCTTCTCGGCTGCAGTTCCCTGGGGTAACGGTATTGCGGCCCTATCTGCCAGGAGCACAACGGCATCTTGGGACAAGTATTTCACTCCGCAGCCTGTATCGCCTGACCATTCATCGATAGCACCCGTCTCCTTACAGTCTACGGGAGCAAAGGCTAACTCATTAAGCCTGCCCGTGATATTCCCTTCGCCGTCTATATAACCGGCCGCCAGGGAGGTGCCCATGGCGATTCCCAGGACCTTTCCCTCTCCTAACTCCATTGCTCCCGCGAAAGCCGTTACATCACCATCGTTAGCCACGTATAAAGGTACATCACCGATTTCGGCAGCCGTGTTGATATAGATATCTTTAACCACAGCCTCGAAATCGGCGGCACTCACCCGAAGAAACAAAGAAGCCACCATTGTCTGATTATCGACATAGATACCGGCACTGGATATGCCGATTCCATCTACACGAGGCATTGCAGATGCTGCTTTCTTCAAAGCGGCCACGATCTCTCGATAATGATAGTCGGGGTTGCTTTCTTCTTTGGGATGCCAGACTACTTCTTCGCTAAAGACAACCTCTCCGTCGATTACCGCGCTGACTTTCCGGTCGCTGCCACCGGCATCGAAGCCAATGCGGTAACCGGAGAAGGAACGTTGCAGTGGCACAGGGTGCTCCTGCATTGCGGGTGTTGCAGAGTATGGTAAATGCAGGACAGCAAAGGGCTGTCTGTAGACACTTGCCATAAACTCTGCATCGAAACCCCGCTTCCCTCCGATGCGGTATAGTTCATGGATATAGCGGTACACTTCCTCAGAACCACAGATGGTTACCTCGTAACCTCCTGCTGCCCAAAGGAGGAATTTTACCATCCGCTCTATATAAAAGCAGCTGGCGGCTGTGTTAGCTGAAATGATTTTCGTATGATAAACATAGCGCTGTTCGTTATCGCGCCGGATAACTATGGCCAGAGGTTGGTCTGCCTGGATCAGAAAAGCTCGTGTCCAGGCTTCCAGGGGCAAGAATCCGGGGTCTAACTCCGAAGAGACAGAGAAGAGAGCCGTAATGCCGTGCAGAGTCATGCTGCTTTCAAACCTCTCTTGCGCAAGAAGCACTTTGCATCCTGCAGTATGTGGTGTTCATATCCGCGAAAGCGCACGGGATTATTCTCTCAATGGCATGATTGTCGAAGAAGCCTCCATTTGCCAGAAAGATGAAGCTGTTAACGGTATTAGGTGCTTCTTCAGGATAGAGTTTAATTGGAATCTCTGCTCTATTCTCCATTGTTATTGACGTCAGCGGTCGTTTCATGATGGCTAGATCCTTTCATGTTGATGAGTAGCTTGACCACGTTAGAGTTCCAACACATATTCCTGTAACCATCTTGCTAATCCATCTTCCTCATTACTGGGGCAGATATAATCGGCGATTGCTTTTACCTCTTCAACCGCATTACCCATAGCCACGCCGACACCGGCGTGGTTTAGCATATCGATATCGTTTAAATCATCACCGAATGCGACAATGTCGGCAGCGTCTATACCCCATATTCGTGCCAGTTCAGCTACTGCCGCAGCTTTTGTCGCCTCGCGATGCATAATCATAGCAAAACCGACTCGATCCACAACCAGATACATTTCCATGCTGAGATGCTGTGTGATTAGAGCTACA
>WRDA01000133.1 GCA_009783675.1 Symbiobacteriaceae bacterium
GGGGGAGACAGAGATGCCACTTAGGTTATATAATACCTTAAGCAAGATAAAAGAACCATTCGAGCCTCTGGAAGGTAATCGGGTTCGTATTTACACCTGCGGCCTGACGGTGCAGGATTATTGTCATATAGGTCATGCCCGTATGGCAATCATCTGGGCCTGCTTCAAGAACTGGCTGCGGGAGAGTGGTTACGATATTCTCCACATCGAAAACTTTACCGACTTAAATGAAAAGATTTCAGCCAGAGCTCTGGAGCATGCATTAAACCCCCTGGATCTGGCACAGACCTATATCGACGCTTATAAAGAGGATATGGCTGCTCTGGGGTTACCGGGTCCTGATCGTTATGTGCGGGTCAGTGAGGAGATTCCGGAGATCATCGGACTCATCGATCGGCTTATAGCCAAAGGATTCGCCTATGCCAGTGAGGGCAATGTCTACTTTAAGGTCAGCAGCTATCCCGCCTACGGTCGTCTGTCCGGACGTCGCAGTGAAGAAGGTCTCAGTTCTGGTCGTATCGCCATCGCCGAGGATAAGGAGAGTTCCGAGGACTTCGCTCTCTGGACGGTGCCTCAACCAGGCGAACCGGTCTGGGAGAGCCCCTGGGGCGGTGGCACACCTGGCTGGCATATCGAGTGCTCGGCCATGTCCATGAAGTATCTTGGTGCGGGCTACGATTGCCATGGGGGAGGACTGGACCTGATCTTCCCTCATCATGAGAATGAGCTGGCTCAGAGTGCAGCTGACGGCAATCCTTATACAGCATTTTGGGTTCATCACGGCATGGTCAACGGACCCGACGGAACCAAGATGTCTAAATCTTTAGGAAACTTCTTTCGAGTAAGGGATATCCTGGCTCTGTATCCAGGTTGGGCAGTTTGCTTCTTTCTCCTCTCCACCCACTATCGTTCGCCAATTACTTTTTCACCGCAGCTGATGGCCGAAAGTCAGCGAGCCTTCTCACGCCTGCAGCGCCTGCTGGAAAACCTCGCTAAGGTAGAGAAGGAACAGGGTGATGATGAGTCAATGGTCATGCTGATGCAGGAAACAGAACAGCGTCTGCATTCCGCCATGGATGATGACTTCAACACCGCTCAAGCCATAGCCATTCTCTTCGATCTCAGCCGTCAGCTGAATACGGCACTGCAGGAGGAGCGCCTATGCAGGCATACGGCAGCCAAGGCAGTTGAGTTCTATCACCGTTGGGGCAGGATCCTGCTCTTCGAACCCGGCTTGGCTGAACCACCGCAGGAAGCTGAGGAGGAGTTCGACCTGTCAGCAGGGGAGCTACAGGGGATCACTGACCTGATTGCCGCTCGCCAGGAAGCCAGGCAAGCCAGAGACTGGCCCAAGGCTGACGCTATACGCCAAACCCTGGAGGAACGAGGCTTTCGCCTGACAGACACCCCCCAGGGAGCGAAGGTGAGCAGACTATAAGATAAGTTGAGAGTGGAGAGTTATGTCGCACAGTTTATCTAAAGGCTAGATAACTCTCAACTCTCCACTTTCAACTCTCAACTTAAGGGAGGTTCCCATGACCGCTACACCTCATGTAATCCTTTTAGAGCACACCCCGGAGCCAGAACGTATCGTCGCCGCTGCTGCGCGGCTCTGCTATTCCTCCAGTTCGGCAACCGACCTCCTGGAGCGACTCACTCCCGAGCGTGTCCAGAGCTTCGTCAGCCACCTGATGTCCATGGGTCATGAATCTCCCATCGAGCATATCAGCTTCACCTTCGCCATCGAAGGTATCAGCCGTGCCTGCTCCCATCAGCTGGTTCGCCATCGCATTGCCTCCTACTCCCAGCAATCTCAGCGCTATGTAAACATGCAACAGTTCGAGTTTGTGCTGCCACCGCAAATTGCTGCCAGTAGTGAGGCTGCGGCTGTTTTCAGCGCACAGATGCAGGGAGCTCAGGAAGCCTATGACAAACTGATCGAACTTGGCATGCAGCAGGAGGATGCTCGCTATCTGCTGCCTAATGCCTGTGAAACTAAGCTGGTGATGACCATGAATGCCCGCTCATTGCTTAACTTTTTCGCCTTACGCATCTGCATGCGTGCTCAATGGGAGATACGCGCTCTGGCCAGCCAGATGCTGGAGCTGGTTCAACCAATTGCTCCCTCTATCTTTGCTAAGGCAGGTCCCAGCTGTGTCAGCGAAGGGATTTGCCGGGAAGGAGACTTAAGCTGTGGCCGGCTCTCCTCGTAAGCCACCTCCCAGCCGCTCTCAGGGCAAGGGAGGAAAACCAGCTTCGTCCTACCAACGCGGGAAAGCTTCATCTGGCGGAGGAGCAGCGAGCAAAGCCAGGAGCAAGTATGAGAGCAAGCCTTTCCGACAATCAGAAGGCCGTCCCGTTACCGATCCGACTGACAGCTGGGGGACGACGCAGCCAAGGGGAGCGACCCAGCTTAGGGGATCTTCGCAGCCAGAGGGCAGTTCGCAATTCAAGGGATCCGATGACAGAGGAACCAGGCAGCCTATAAGGGGAACCAAACTTTCTCCCGGGAGCCGGAACCAAAGGAACGATCGCGGTTCCTTCTCTCCTGGTGCCACGGCGGGTAACCTGCGTGGCAGGAGTGGAGGAGGAACCAGAGGTCAGCAGGGCCGTAGAGACGAGGACCGGAAAGCTTTCGTGGAAACCGCTGCTGCCGCCAGAGAACAGATCGAAGGCCGTCACCCGGTCGGCGAAGCTCTGAGGGCTGGTCGTTTCATCAGCGTGCTCTATCTGCAACAGGACGGAGAAAATGAGATCTACCGTGATTTGGAAAAAATGGCGGCGGATCGCTCTATCAGCGTTCATTACCTGCCTCGTCCGGAAATGGATAATCTCAGCGAGGGTCGCTTGCATCAGGGAGTGATCGCTCTTGCCGGAGCAAAACCACTCTGCGACCTGGATGACATCCTGGCTGTAGCTCAGGCTCGGGGTGAAGCGCCTTTCATCGTGGTTCTCGATGGTCTGGAGGATCCTCAGAATGTGGGTTCCCTTATCCGCAGCGCGGAAGCCGCTGGTTGCCATGGTCTGATCATACGTGAGCGCAGAGCGGCTCCGGTGACTCCCACCCTGATTAAGGCTACAGCTGGCGCCTGGGAGTATCTTGCCGTTGCTCAGGTGGTCAACATTCCGCGGGCCTTAGAAGAGCTCAAAGCTGCGGGTCTCTGGATCGTCGGTGCGGATGTGAGAGGGACGTCGGTCTACGAAGCCGATCTGAACCGGCCTTTAGCCCTGGTTATAGGCAGCGAAGGTGCAGGGCTTTCCCATTTAGTGCGTCAGCGCTGCGATCTGCTGGTCAGCCTGCCCATGCGGGGCAGTATCAGCAGTCTGGGCGCCGCTGCCGCCGGAGGCATCCTGTTGTATGAGGCGCTGAGGCAACGGAGTAGCTAGTGGCGGCTGCCATGCAATGGATGATGGATAATGGACAATGAACAATGAACAATGAACAATGAATAATTAATAATTTGAGTGCGAAGGGTGACGATTCTGCGCACTCTTCGAGTGCGGATTAGCACAGATTCTCACAGATTACGATTCGTATAGATAAGTGTCGTAGCGGCGCATCTTGTCGCCACAGGTATTAGGGAGTTGAGAGACGCGGATGAAGAGAGAGTTGCATCGCTTACTTGCTGCGTTGATAGCCTGCAGCCTTGTCCTCAGTGCCTGCAGCAGC
Organism: Symbiobacteriaceae bacterium; assembly: GCA_009783675.1. GTDB lineage: Bacteria > Bacillota > JAAYKD01 > JAAYKD01 > WRDA01 > WRDA01. The sequence goes on from WRDA01000133.1 coordinate 3,671, forward strand.
TCTACACCAAAGGTGGAGGAAAGCCAAAGCCTTGCAGAGAGCCGGGCTGTGTCGTCTCCTGCCCTGGTCGCTTCCACCCCTGTTCTGGTCGCCGATTATGCCATCCCTTCCCGCAATCTGTTGTCGGTAGGAGATGGCTTTACTCTTCCTCCCCAGCCTCGTATTCCGGCAGGGTTCCAAAGCAAGTACCCTCTCAGCGGCGATGGCTTATGGGAAAGCGATCCTAAGCCGATCTTCGATCCTCTGGGAGGGCAAAGCGCTTATCAGATTTATAGCAAGCGCTATGAAACAGGGAGAATAAGCTATCTGGATAAGGATTATCGCCAGGTTACCCGCTATATGGCTGGGGATCACTGGCGTTGGAATATGAAAGTCGATACCTTTGCCGACATGCTCCATCTGGAGCAATATGTTTTGGATCTTGGTGGCGAGGTTCTCTCGGTCTCCGGCGACGCTCTCGCCTTTGTCATCCGTTTCGCGAGTTACTGGTGGTGGGGCTGCGTCAGCATGAGTTCCTCCAGCACTGTTTTCGACAAGGAGTTCACCCTCACCAGCGATCTCTGGCGAGAGATGCGCTTTGACGCCGCTACACCTGTTACTGTCACCACCGGCATGGGTGATGGCAGCATTTATTATTTTACCACCCCCAACACCGATGGCATGTTGCTAAGCGCCAAGGTGGAGGTTCCCCAGCGACAGGCAGGTATTAAAGTCCAAAGCTATTATCAGCAGGGTGATTATCGCAAAGAGGTTCGGGTCGATACTACTCTGAGGGGAGACAGCGCCGCCGGCGGGGTCATGATCATGGATCACCTGCCTCAGGATCCCGGCGATCTCTATTGGTCGGTGGACACCAGGGAGTATGCTATTAACACCGGCGAAAGCCTGGTCATTACCCTCAACGAGGTCATGGAGATACCTCAGGTACGTATGGGCGAAGAGCTGGGAGCTCTTCTGGTCAAAGGTGCTGCCTGGGGCAGCGTCAGTGTACCCATCAACAGGGAAGGTTTCACCACCAGACATAACGCACTGCCGCGTAACACAGCCATTGCCAGCCAGACCGGCGATGGTGATACTCTGCTCTGGCTACCCGCTGGTTATTGGACGGTGAATATTGCCGATAGCTACAACCGTCTGGTACCAGTCAGCGCCGGTGAAC
>WRDA01000134.1 GCA_009783675.1 Symbiobacteriaceae bacterium
AAAGAGGAGTGGATAGTATGTATAACGAGAAAGTGATGGACCATTTCCAAAACCCCCGAAATGTTGGCAGCATTGAGGATGCAGACGGAGTTGGCGAAGTGGGCAGTGCTGCCTGCGGTGACATTATGAAGATCTTTATCAAGGTGGATGCAGACTGTATCGCCGATATCAAGTTTCAGACCTATGGCTGTGGAGCAGCAGTGGCATCCTCATCGATGCTGACCGAAATAGTCAGAGGCATGCCTCTCACTCAAGCAGAGACGGTGACAAATGCTCAGGTGGCTGAAGCGCTGGGGGGATTACCCGGGGTAAAGCTGCACTGTTCGAACTTGGCTGCAGATGCTTTACAGTCAGCTATCGCTGACTATCGTTCGCGTCTGTAATCAGCTACAGGTGGGGGGAGAGATCTTGTACGATATCGCTATCATCGGAGGGGGTCCGGCTGGCCTCTCCGCGGCGATCTATGCTTCCAGATCCGGGCGGAGAACAATCGTCCTGGAGCGCGCCTGGACTGGAGGCCTCATCTTTCAAGCCAGTCTGATGGAGAACTATCCCGGTATAATTAGCATTAACGGGCCGGATTTCAGCCAACTGTTAGAGGATCAGGCAAAATCCTTCGGGGCCGAGATCCAAAACGTTGCCGTGACAAAGGTAGAGCTTTCTCTCTCACCTAAACTTCTTCATTTAGCTGGAGGCACAAGTATACAGGCAAAAGCCGTAATCCTGGCGCTGGGGGCTCAGCCGAGGCTCCTAGGCGTTCCTGGTGAAGAAGAGTTGAGTGGACGAGGAGTCTCCTACTGCGCTACCTGCGATGGACGTTTCTTCAGGGATAAGCCAATTGCAGTAGTAGGTGGCAGCGATATTGCGCTGGAAGAAGCTCTTTATCTCTCGCGTATAGCCAGCGAAGTTATTATTATCCATCGTCGCGAAAACTTCGCTGCTGCCCATATTCTGCAACAGAGAGTTGAACAAGAGAGCAGGATATCCTGCTGCTTTAAAACGGAGGTATTGGCTGTTTACGGCAACAGTGTTGTGGAAAGCATCAGAGTCCGCGATATTCAAACAGCTGAAGAAAGAGATCTGTTTCTTTCCGGGGTTTTTATATATGAAGGACATCGTCCTAACAGCGATCTCGTTCAAGGGCAGATAAGCCTTAGTGAGCAAGGGCAGATTGTAACTGATGGAGATACGATGCAGACCAATCTGCCTGGAGTTTACGCTGCCGGAGATGTGCGCCGGAAAGCTTTGCGTCAGGTCGTAAGTGCAGTGGCTGATGGCGCCATCGCAGCTACTATGGCAGATCGTTGGTTGGATCATCAGTCGATTTAACACCTGCCTCCGATGAGGCCAACTACAGGAAGTTTCTAAAAAAGAGGCAATACTACAAGATCATTTCCTTGACCTGGCTGAGAGCATGTGCTATTCTACGCGCTATATACTTTTTATTAGTGGAAGGAGATGAAATCATGTCACTAAAAGACAGGCTTATCGGTGAAGGCCTCACTTTCGACGACGTTTTGCTAATACCAGGCTATTCTGAGGTCTTACCAAGGGATGTAGACGTAACCTCGCGTTTTACCCGCAATCTGAGACTGAATATTCCGGTGGTCAGCGCAGGTATGGACACGGTCACAGGGTATAGTATGGCTACTGCTATGGCCAGGGAAGGTGGCCTCGGTGTCATCCACGCTAACCTGGAAGCTCAAGCCCAATCTGCGGAAGCCAATCAGGTCAAGCGCAGTGAACTCGGCATCATCTCCGATCCCTTTTATTTGTCTCCTGATGATGATGTGGAAGCGGCAAACAGCATGATGAATCGCTACCGTATCTCCGGCGTACCCATCGTTGACGATCAGCTGCATCTCCTCGGAATCATAACTAACAGAGATATTCGTTTCCTCGATCATTATAAGGTTCGTATCGGCGACGTCATGACCAGGGAGAATCTGATCACTGCACCGCCTGGTATCTCTCTCAATGAAGCCCGACGTCTGATGCAGCAGAACAAAGTGGAGAAGCTGCCCCTGGTCGATGGAGAGAATCATCTGGTTGGTCTGGTCACCATTAAAGATATCGAGAAAGCCAGGCAATATCCCAACAGTGTACGGGACAGCGAAGGCAGACTCTTAGTCGCAGCTGGCGTGCCGATCAATGCCCAGAGTATCGAACGCATAGAAAGACTCCTGGAAGTTGGCGTAGATTGCATAGTGCTGGACAGTGCTCATGGACACAGTAAGGGAGTCATCGATCTCCTGAAGCGTGTCAAGGAATACTTCCCTGGGTTGGAAGTTGCAGCAGGGAATGTGGCAACGCCAGAAGGGACTCTCGCCCTAATAGAAGCCGGAGCCGATGCCGTAAAGGTGGGCATAGGACCCGGTTCTATTTGTACAACCAGGGTGGTTTCCGGAGTTGGTGTGCCTCAGATCACAGCGATCGCTACCTGTGCCGAAGTGGCGAGAGAATATGGAGTCCCTGTTATCGCTGACGGGGGTATCAAGTACTCCGGGGACATAGTCAAAGCTCTTGCTGCCGGAGCCGAAACGGTGATGCTGGGAGGCCTCCTGGCGGGTACCGAAGAGTCGCCTGGGGAGACGATCATCTATCAGGGACGGAGTTATAAGAGTTATCGTGGGATGGGATCACTCGGTGCCATGGCTGCTGGATCGAGTTCACGATATCATCAAGCGGAAGCAAAGAAGCTGGTCCCGGAAGGGATCGAAGGGCGGGTGCCGTATAAGGGTCTGGTAGCAGACACTCTTTTCCAGTTAATAGGCGGGTTGCGCGCAGGAATGGGTTACTGTGGCTGCAGTGATTTAGCAGAGCTTCGGTCAAAGACCCGTTTTGTGCGGATTACCGATGCCGGTTTACGGGAGAGTCACCCTCATGATGTGACTATAACCAAGGAATCACCTAACTATTCCGTTTAACTCAACTATCCTTACGTTTTCGCCGATATACTAAGTGAGGTGGTTCAATGAGAATAAGATGGTATTTGTTAGGTCTGGCGTTGCTCATCTGTAGCTTTACACTGGTTGTTCAGGCTACCGAGTCAACTGCACAAGGAGATGATATGCTTTACTTCGCGGCAGGGACAAGATTTTTCAATGCCAGTAATGGGTTTAGTGCCGCCAACAATGGCGGGACTGTTAGTATGACGGCTTACTACCTGGGAAGCGGGAAAGAAGCAGCAAATGCCGAGGTGGCTGTCATTCTTAAAGGCCAGGGCGATGGTGGCCTGGTAAAAGCAGATGAATCGATTACAATCACGAAAGTGACTTCGAATAATAAAGCTATAAAGGTCAGTTTAGATAAGAAGAACAACCAAGCGATCAAGCTTTCGGCGACTGGACTGGGTAGAGGAACGATCACTGTCAGCGGTGTAGCCAGGGATGGTAAATCGACTACTACTTACACCGCAATCTTACCGTTTATCGTCATGCCTCCGGTCTATGAAGCGATCGAAGTAGAGATTAAGGCTAAAACAGAACCAAAACTCGACACACAACGTTCTCCTCTGGCCAGCGGAGGCAGTATCAATGCTCTTTCGATCTCCAGGAGCGTATATGCCGGAGAAACCCTTAGCGCTGCAGTTCGTTTCTTCAGTACTAACCTCGGCCTTTACAGCTACGGAGGTGCGAAGGCTAACGGCGTATGGCAAAGCCTGGATCCCGGATATATACAGGTGAGTAACGATGGCAAGATGAAAGCACTGACTCCGACCGATGCGGGTCAGACTGCCCGGGCTGTCTTCATAGACTATCTCGGGATGGAGAAACTCTCTCTGGTCCTGACCATCCTGCCAAAATCCAATGCCAAGGTGGAAAACTGGGCTAACAGGCTCTGTATCGAGTATAACAGTCTCGCAGATAAAAAGAACAAGGAAATACTGAGTCGCCAGTCGGATGGCAACCTTTCTCCCCTGACCTGGAGCCTCAGTAAGGGACCTCTACAGTTAAATGCAGTGCTAAAAGAGAGACCAGGCGATCGCACCGAAAAAGGAATAAAAACCAGCGTGTATTATTATTCTACCCAGCCGGCTTACGCCGCCATCGACAATAAAGGCATCTGCTATCCTCTTCAGGAGACGAGGGTCAATGGAGTCACGGGAGTCACCCTGGAAGTATATGTCGTTGGCAGGGATTTTTTAGGCCCCAAAATGCAACAACGTTTCTTCCTGACCATCGAACCCTGATCTCGTCATCTCAGTTATCAGGAGCGAATGCGCGAAACTACTGGTCACCTGTGGAGTGTATTATCATCAGGTGAAATCGGCAATTATGTAAGTTTTATGGTATGGAAAGGTATTTAGAAAAGAAATGGCGAAGTAAATATGCGATGAAGTTACGCCTTGATTAAGGGAATCCGGAAGGGATGATCACCGATGAACCAGAGGATTTGGTTAAGTGCAGATGATTCGGGTGCTCCTGAGTGTAATTTTACCGAAGGCATCTCAAGAATGATGAATAATCGTAATTTGTATATCAGACTGTTAACTAAGTTTCGCGATACGGATAACATGACTGGTCTGCGCAACGCTGTGGAGAGCGGTGATGCTGACAAAATCCGTATGGAAGCTCACACTTTGAAAGGTGTCGCCGCGAACCTTGGTTTGAATGGTCTGTCAGCTAAAGCATCAAATCTGGATCATGCTGTACGCGATGGTCATATGGATCAGGTCTCTTCTCTGATGCAACTGATTGAAACAAGTTTCACCCTCACTATGGAGGAGCTTGCTGCCTATATCGCTGAATAAGTATGGCGATCCGGACGATAATAAAACGCCTCACCGTAAGACAGTGAGGCGTTTAGCGTACATTTTGGTTAT
>WRDA01000135.1 GCA_009783675.1 Symbiobacteriaceae bacterium
CACTATTCTACTTCCATCTGTCATCTTAGATGGGGTTTCCAACCCCATGCCCCGTTCGTTCCGGTAGGCAAAGCCTGCCTACACTTACTGGAACTTCGTTCCAGCAACCCGCTTTCGTGTGTTGCTTACAGTCCACAGACTTACCTGTGGACTGTAACATCCGGTTCAGGTGCGGGACTTAATAGATGTGTGTTCTATAGCAAAACTACTATAAGAGGAAGGGCTACTATGAGTGATCAGGGTTTGGAGAGAGAGATGACAGGAACCATTCCTGAAACAAAGATCGATGTGAGGAAGAGGCAAAAAGATGCCATCTGGATCTTTGCAGGAGTATTGCTTCTTACGATCGCCATTGCTTTCAATGGCTGGGTAATGCTACGCCGCCCTGCTGTAGTTCAGGGAGCCGATGGACCTGTGGTATCGGACTTAAAACAGCGAATCGAAGAACGTGAGTTCGCTGCTCTGTATCAGCTTTACCAACACCTCAAGGAGGAATATGTGGAGGAGCCAGATAGCTCACGCCTTCTTGAGGGTGCTATGATTGGTATGGTGGATGCTTTGGGTGATCCACGCAGTCATTATTTTACACCTGCACAAATGCGCAGTCAGATGGAACAGAGCCAGGGTTCATATACCGGGATTGGTTCCACAGTGGAAGCTGCTGCTGATGGCTTTGTAACTCTCATCTTTATTTATCCTGATTCTCCAGCCGAGCGAGCCGGCCTCATCAGCGGAGATAAACTGTTAGAGATTGATGGGACAGACGCTAAGGGCATGAGCCTGGACGAGGCAGTAACCAGAGTAAAAGGTCCGCGTGGCACAGTGGTAAAGCTGCGCATACTAAGACCCTCAGAGCCTGAGCCTTTCGATGTAGAGATTATCAGAGATCTGGTGGAGACAATCTCGGTTCAGAGTCGAATGCTCGATGATGAGATTGGCCTCATGACAATCAACTCTTTTACCAACACCACGGGATCACAGTTCGCCAACGAACTGCAGAAACTCCTGGATGCCGGTATGAAGGGCATGGTCCTGGACCTGCGTAACAATGGTGGCGGTACTCTCGATGGACTCATGGATGTCGCCAATATCTTGGTTCCGGAAGGCATTGTATTCACCTGGACATTTCGAGATCGCAGTTCAGATGATTGGTACTCCGAACTGAAGAGCAGAGAGTATGAGGTGGTAGTCCTCATCAACGGCTATTCTGCTTCAGCATCTGAGGTCCTGGCTGGCGCACTACAGGACAGGGGAGCGGCTAAACTGGTAGGAGTCAGGAGTTTTGGCAAAGGCTCCGCACAATATACCTATCGTCTGGCTAATGAAGGTGGCGTTTCCTTTACGGTCAGCCGCTGGGTGACTCCTGAAGGCAGGCAAATCGAAGGTCAGGGGCTTGACCCCGATATCAAAGTAATCGATCCCTACTTTCCTCTGGTCCTTGAGCAGGATCGTCCCCTCAAGCCAGGGCAGATAGAACTTCTGCAGGCCAAACTGCAGGCTCTTGGCTATGATGCCCCCTTTGAGGGCTCTCTTGGCGAAGCGACCATCGAAGCCCTGCGAGCCTTTCAACAGGACAATCTGATTTATATCAGCGGGACTTTAAGCGATGATACCCTTCAGGTCCTCAATAAACTCTGTTATGAGCGCATCCCTCACGAAAATGATCCGCAGATGGATACTGCCTTGCAAGAGATCCGCAAGATGGTGGCAGGCAAAGATTAAAGAGCAAGCAAAAGCCGCATAACACCAGCTCAAGGCAGATGTTATGCGGCTTTTAACATGGATTAGTTATCCTGGAACGGCTTCGAAGCCCTGTTCCTCGATTGCTGACAACATCTGTTCGATGGTCACGATGCTGGGGTCATAGACCAGCTTTGCCGTCCCTTGTTCCAGTGAGACCTCTACATCGGCGACACTAGCCAGTGCCTGCAGCGCTTTCGTTACTGCGCTGACACAATGCATTCAGGTCATCCCGCTAACTTTAAGCAACAATTGTTCCATTTTCATTAACCTCCTCAGTTTTGTATAATATAACAGGTTTAAAGCTCCTTAGACGCAGAGCGTTACTCACCACCGATACCGAGCTAAAGCTCATGGCTGCAGCTGCAAACATGGGGTTAAGCAGAGGGCCACCGAAGATGTGTAGTGCCCCAGCAGCCAGAGGGATACCTGCGGTATTATATGCAAAGGCCCAAAAGAGATTCTGCCTGATGGTGCGGATAGTAGCCTTACTCAACTGGATTGCAGATGCTACGCCGCTGAGATCACTGCGCATCAGCACAATATCGGCTGATTCCATGGCGATATCGGTGCCGGAACCGATGGCAATCCCGACATCGGCCTGCGCCAAAGCAGGTGCATCATTTATCCCGTCGCCAACCATGGCTACGCAAAGTCCCTGTGATTGCAGTTCAGCGACTTTATCAGCTTTGTCCCTGGGTAGTACTTCAGCGAAAACCTCGTCAATACCTACTTGCTGAGCAATAGCAGCAGCAGTTCTGGCATTGTCCCCGGTAATCATCGCTACCCTGAGTCCCATCTGATGAAGGAGCTTAACCGCTGAAATGCTACTTGGCTTGACTACATCAGCAACGGCGATGAGCCCGATCAGGGACTCATCTCTGGCGATGAAGACGGGAGTTTTACCCTGCATAGCTAATGCATCAGCGTCATCCTGATAGTCTTCGGTTATAATACGGCGTTCACGCATCAGCTTTAGGTTGCCTATCCAAAAATGCCCGGAGGAGGTCGTGACCGAGAGCCCTAAACCTGGGATAGCTTCGAAAGCGCTCGCTTCATCCAACTGGAGCATCCTGGCATTGGCTTCCCTGACGATAGCCGCTCCGAGGGGGTGTTCTGAATTTCGTTCGGCAGAAGCAGCCAGGCGTAATACCTCGTCGCAGGAGTAACCCCCGTATGGCAGAATATCGGTAACCTCGGGCTTGCCGTAAGTAATCGTTCCCGTCTTATCCAGGACGATGGCTTCCACTTTATAAGCTGTCTCTAAAGCAATGCCACTCTTGATCAGAATACCATGTTCGGCGCCCTTGCCTGTACCGACCATGATCGCTGTTGGAGTAGCCAGCCCCAGTGCACAGGGACAGGCAATGACCAGCACAGAGATGAAGATGGTCAAAGCGAAAGTAACATCGCTTCCGCCAGCGAAGAACCAGAGCAGGGAAGAGACAAGAGCTATACCGCACACGACGGGTACAAAATATCCAGAGACCGTATCGGCCAAAGCCGCTATGGGAGCTTTTGATCCCTGGGCATGCTCCACAAGTCTGATGATCTGAGCCAATGTGGTCTCTCTGCCAACCCTGGTAGCAGAAAAAGTGATCGCTCCGTTGCTGTTAAGAGTCGCTGCGAAGACCGTATCTCCAGCCTTCTTGTCCACAGGTACGCTTTCCCCGGTCAGCATGGCCTCATCCACGGCAGTGAAGCCTTCGAGGACGATTCCGTCCACGGGGATCTTCTCTCCGGGACGGACCAGAACCGTGTCACCCACGGCGACTTCGTCGACAGGAAGAGTGATCTCTCGTCCTTCGCTGATGATGGTGGCAGTGCGGGGAGCCAAGCCCATCAGTTTCTTAATAGCCTCAGATGTACGCCCCTTTGAAACTGCTTCCAGGGTCTTACCAAAGAGGATGAGCGTGATAATGACTCCCACGGTTTCAAAGTAGAGTTCGTGATGAGCCATGTGGTCTCCGGCTGCGATTCGCATTGTCGAGTAGATGCTATAGATCAGTGCTGCGGAAGTACCTATGGCAATGAGAGAGTCCATGTTGGGAGCTCTCAGCAGGAGAGCGCGAAATCCCACAGTGTAGAATCGATAGCCAACGCTAACGACGGGAACAACCAGGCCAAGCTGAAGCAAAGCAAAGACCAGAGGGTTAGCTATTGCTCGGAGAGACACAGGGAGTGGCCAGCCGAGCATATCGCCCATCGCCAGATAGAACAGGGGGATGGTGAAGATGGCAGCCACCAGTAGCTTGTTCTTCAGAACGGTTATCTCCCGCTCCTTGCGGTCTCTGTCAATGTCGGTCTGCTCTCCGCGTTCGATCTCCAAAGGGGTGTAGCCTGCTTTGATGATCGCTTGCTTAAGAAGTGAGAGACGGGTTTCTGCAGGATCATACTCGACAAATGCTTTCTCTGTCGCCAGATTTACCGAGGCAGATTTAACGCCCGCAAGCCTGCTGAGAACTCTTTCGATGCGCGAAGAGCAAGCCGCGCAAGTCATCCCGGCGATTGGTATGGTTACTTCCTGGATTACGGGTTCATCGGACATAAAAAGCTCTTTCCTTATAACTCCAGATAATCTTCACATTTCACATCGATATGATCATTGAACCAGGACATGATATGGTTTAGCCTGTCGATCCGCAATGCCGGAATACCACTGCGCGACAACTCATGAGTCGCATTATTAAAGCGGACCATTTTGACTTCACGATTAAGTTTTTTCAGGGAAACGAAGAGTTGCTCGCCCTGCTCGATGGGGCAACGATAATCCTGTTCAGCGTGGATGATCAACAGCGGAGTAACCATGTTTTTAACATAGGTCAGAGGAGAGATGCGGACCATTTCTTCGAAATCATCCAAAGGGTTACCGCCATGCTGATTATCACAGAAGTTAAACCCAATATCGGATACACCAAAGAAAGAGATCCAGTTGGATATCGAGCGACAGGTTACGGCAGCTGCGAAGCGATCAGTCTGACCAACTATCCAGTTAGTCATATATCCTCCATAGGAGCCGCCGGTGAC
>WRDA01000136.1 GCA_009783675.1 Symbiobacteriaceae bacterium
CATGCCGGGGGAGATCCTCACAACGGTCGCAGTGCTCTGGATGCGGTGGAGCTGATGAATGTAGGCGCTAATTATCTGCGTGAGCATATTATCAGCGATGCCAGAATGCATTACATCATAACCGAAGGTGGCAAAGCTCCTAATATAGTGCCTGAACGGGCTCAGGTATGGTATTTTGTGCGGGCGCCTAAGGTTCATCAGTTAAATGATATCGTAGCAAGGCTGCATAAAGTAGCCAGGGGAGCCGCCATGATGACTGAGACGGAAGTAGAGATCGTCTGCGAGAGTGGCGTCTATAATATGCTTCCCAATGAAATCCTTGCTCAGACTCTGTATGAAGCCTCCAAAGAACTGCCTCCTCTGGAGTGGAGCGCAGAGGATATCGCTTTTGCTCAGGAGATGATCTCTTCACTTCCTCCGGAACAGCGCAGCGCTGCAGCTGAACGCCTGGCGGATAAGGTCGACACGGCTCAGCCACTGGCCGTAACACTACATCCTCCCCAGGGCAAAGGGACTGTGATGACAGGCTCTACGGATGTTGCCGATGTCAGCTGGCAAGTACCTACCGTTATGTTTGGTACGGCTTGTCATCCCTGGGCGGCTCCCGGACACTCCTGGATGGTCACAGCCTGCTCCGGACACAGTATCGGTCATAAGGGCATGCTCTATGCCGGTAAGATGATGGCGGTTGCGACGCTAAAACTGTTATCCGAACCTGACCTTATCAGTAAGGCTGCCGAAGAATTTACCCGCAGCACTGCCGATTCCGAATATAAGCCCTTCGGCGATGTTCCCTTGCCTAAGTTTACCAGGTAGTAATAAGGGAATTGATTTGAGAGGTGTGCCATGCCCAAGCGTTATCGTTCGAAAGAACAGCGGCACGAGGAGTTACAGCAGCTTCTCACCGATCAGCCTCTTCTCACCGATGAAGAGATAAGCTCGCGTTTGAAGGCCAGTGTAGCCACCATCAGACTCGACAGACTGCAGCTGGCTATACCCGAATGGCGCGAACGGGTGCGCCAGAGTATCGACAAGGCGAATATCAGCCTGCGTTCACTTAACGCTTCGGAAGTCGTTGGTGAGTTGCTGGATCTCCAGTTAGGCAGGGGAGGCATCTCCATCCTGGAGAGTAACGAGGAGATGGCTTTCGCCCGCACTAAAATAATCCGCAGTCATCAGATTTACGCCATGGCAGAATCTCTTGCTCTGGCGATTATCGATGCGGAAGTCGCTCTGGTAGGAGTAGCGAATATCAAATACCGCTCTCCAGCCACCGCAGGTGAACGCCTGGTGGCTAGAGGTGAACTAATCGAGGATCGGGGCAGCAGCAAGATCGTGCATGTAAAGGTATCGGTGCAGCAACGGGAAGTCTTTCGTGGCAAGTTTCTCTTAGAACTCATCAGATGAGCGCAACCTTTGTTTCCTAATCACACACAGCGAAATAAACTTTTCACGAGGTATTGCAAAAGAATAATCAATGTAGTATAGTTGTCAAGGAGGTGATATACATGTACGAGTGGGTTAAGAACGAATCTCGTAACCCTTATGTAACCATCTACAGCACAAATATAACTCTGAACCGTTCGGCAATCGAGTTTCTGGACAACCCCTGGCATGTGATGCTGGGTGTCAATAAAGCTGGCAAGCAGGTGGCCATACGCCCCGTGACCCAACAGGAAGTTGAGGACGGACTGGTCACCAGGGAAGAGTGCTATCGCATCAGCATAGGCAGGTCCTATGGCCGAATTGCGAACCGTTCCTTCTGTAGCATGCTGGATGAAACCTTCGGCCTCGACCTCTCTACGGAGACGGGCCGTAAGTATCCACTCTCTTATGACGAAGCCGAAAAGATCCTGGTAATTGATTTAGGCAGTGGTGAGACGGAGTAAGGCAAGCCCTGTCTCTAATTCTGCTTTTAGTCTCTCGGAGATAGATGGGTGATAAGTTGGCAAGGAGTCCCACGGGCAACAAAGCCAAGAAGAAAACACCCGCTAAAGGAGGAAGCACTTCCAGGGCGAGTCGCAGCTCAACTGAGCGTAAACCCGGCAAGGACACAGTGTTCAGACCTCCCGCGTGGGTCATAGGGTTACTGCTGTTAGCGGTAGCTCTATTTGTTCTTGTACTCAGCCTTTGGCAGGGCAATACCGGTATCATCGGAGGCTTCCTGCGCCCGGTGCTGTTGACAGTCTTTGGCATGGGAAGCCCGCTGCTCGGCATCTGGCTGCTGATCTATAGCGTCGATCTGCTCTTCTCCCGGGAAGATTCTCCTCGCTCTTTCAAGGGGGTCTTCGGTTTTTTTGCCTTGCAGACAGTGGTTCAGCTCATCGCGTCAGCTGCCGCTGTGACCAGGGATCTTCCGCTTATAGAACCTGGGGTCTACAGTCTATATGGTGGCTGGCTTGGCATGTGGCTGTATGGTCTGTTAATCAGACTGATCGGGCCGGTCGGCTTCTGGTTGACTGTTGCTATCCTGGCAATTGTGACCATTGTCTTGTTCGTCCGTTTCCCTCCTGTCACCATCTTTCTACGTTTTGTGGGACGTCAGGCCAGGGCGAGTATGCCTTCCTCCAGCCAGAGAGCTCAAATGTTGCAGCGAGGAAAAAATATTCTGCAACGCAAACAGGTCTCTGACGAGCAGGGAGCAAGCGCTGCTAATGCGGTTGCTGACACCCTGGCAGAATCAGCTGATAGCGATGACGCGGCACAGCGTCGTGCCCGGTTGATGTCCCTGGTCTCCTCTCCGCCGCCCGAGGAAAGAGAGGGATCAGCAGAGAGTAGAACAGAAAGCACAAATATGCCTTTTGTACCCTCAGAGGAGCCGGACACCCAGCCTGGGATAATCAGTTCTCCGCCAAACAGGCTCATCCCTGACACCGAAGTCGTCCTATCCGGAAGCACCGCCCTGCCGGTGATCCTGCTCCCCCAAGCTCCTCTTAGTTTCGAAGAAGAAGAGACTGTCTTTTCCACACCTGTGATTCAGCATAGCCCTCACACCCCTCCCCAACGAAGGGAGACTGCCCCTGGAGATATCGGCGATCTTGATTCCCATTCCAGGAGGCTGCCAACCCCAGCTACACCTACCTACACCAACCTGAGGCCCCAGCTTTCTTATGGATCTAATCCTGCAGTACCACCTTATGAGCCACCACCCTTGAACCTTCTGGCGCCTCCCAACGAAAAGAGAGGTCTTTCCGCGGCGGAACTCAGCCGTAATTCGGCCCAGCTTGAGGAAACTCTGGACCAGTTCGGGGTGAAGGCCAAGGTCATAGAGATCCACCAGGGTCCGGCGGTTACCCGCTATGAACTTCAACTGGCTCCGGGCATCCGGGTGAACAAAGTAGCTAACCTCTCTGATGATATCGCTTTGTCTCTCGCCGCTCTGGGAGTCCGTATTGAAGCACCCATCCCTGGTAAAGCAGCCATAGGTATCGAAGTACCTAACCGTGAAGTGACCCCTGTGGCTATCAGCGAGATTATCGGCGGCAGGGAGTTCTGGGATGCAGCTTCGCCTCTGACCGTCGCTCTGGGCAAGGATATCACCGGTGCACCTGTGGTTGCCGATCTCACCAGGATGCCCCATCTGCTCATCGCGGGCACAACCGGATCCGGGAAATCGGTTTGCCTAAACTCCATGGTAACTTCCATCCTCTTCCGCTGCACGCCTCAGGAGGTTCGCCTGATCATGGTGGACCCCAAAGTGGTCGAGATGCAGGGTTATAATGGCATACCTCATCTCTTGGCCCCGGTGGTAACCGATCCCAAGAAGGCGGCCGCCGTCCTGAAGATTGCCACCCGGGAGATGGATCGGCGATACGAACGCTTCGCTGCCGTAAAAGTCAAGAACCTGCAGCAGTATAATCATCGTCTGCGTACGGAGGAGGGGGAGGTGGAGACACTTCCTTACTGGGTGATCTTCATCGATGAGTTAGCCGATCTGATGATGGTCGCCAGAGATGATGTGGAACAGTCGATCATCCGTCTCTCTCAGTTAGCCAGGGCAGCTGGAATTCACCTGGTCCTAGGTACACAACGACCTACCACCGATGTCATTACCGGTATCATCAAAGGTAACGTGCCTTCGCGCATCGCCTTTGCCGTCTCTTCGGGAATCGATTCCCGCATTATATTGGATACCAATGGGGCAGAGAAACTCCTCGGACGTGGAGATATGCTCTTCATGCCTTTAGGAAGCTATCGACCTCAACGCATACAGGGAGCCTATATCTCCGAGAGCGAAATGGAAGATATCGTTGCTCATGTCAAAATGCAGGGAGTCCCCGTCTACAACGAAGAGATACTCCTGGGCGGAGATGAAGGAGAGGATATGGCTCTGGGTAATGAACTCGATCCCCTCTTTTTCCAGGCTGCTCAGTTGGTAGTCGCTGCCAGGGGAGGTTCAACGTCATATATCCAGAGGCGTCTCAGTGTGGGTTACAGCCGGGCGGGCAGGCTCATGGATCAGCTGGAGGAGCGGGGTGTCGTCGGTCCCTCCAAGGGCAGTAAACCTCGGGATGTCCTGGTTAGTAGCGAGCAGCTTGAACAGATGCTAAAAGCCTGATATCCTCATATACTGGACGGACTTTAAACCTATAATCTGGAAGGGGGTGGACATCCTGGGTTTCGGACAGACAATGCGTCTTGCCAGAGAGAGGCTGCGACTGAGCATCACCGAGGTGGCGCAGCAGACCTTGATTTCTTCCAGGTATCTGATTGCCATCGAAGAGGAAAACTGGGCTGAATTGCCAGAGGATGTCCACACC
>WRDA01000137.1 GCA_009783675.1 Symbiobacteriaceae bacterium
CTGGTCACAGGTATTAACAGCCTATAACCAGGCACCCCATCGATATCAATCGGATAGATAACTGTATCCTCGTCGCCTTCTGTAAAATACTCGCGGTTACCCAGGGGCATGGCCCCGATCTCCACCGTATGTCCGTTGACACAGTATATTTTCCTGCAGAAATACCCCTCCGCTGGGATGGCAATCCTCTCGCGCAGCATCCACAGACAGGTCTCCCAGTCCTCTGGTTTAATAAACGTAGGTATTGCTCCGTTACGGGTTACCTGGTTGGTGCTCTCATCATGCTTCAGGCTGAATACCACATCATAATCCAGGGCTTCCAGCAATGTGGTCATATTGCGTGCCAGCTGGTCGTGCACATTATCCCCCAGGAGTCCAGTATGGACGACATAGGCGCAACTCACTCCCGACCACAGGGGAGGACGAAAAGATGCGAAATCCTTGAGAAACTCATTGACGCGGCAGCGGTAACTGCCAGGGTAGGTATCCTCCAGGTTGATCCCCTCGGGGTAGAAGCTCTCAAAGTATTCGCCATCCACCTTTATCTCAACGGTGGTGTCATCATTTACACTCTTCTCAGTGGCTGCAGGCCAGGTAAAGGATACCACGTAGCCGTTGATCACAAACACTTCTTCTGTCTTGTCTCGCCTGATCGGTGTCAGGTCGTTATGGTACAGCCTGTAGAGAGCCTCGTTCCATACATTCGATGAAGGAATGCTCTTATCAACATCATCCCCACTTCGCAGGTTGTTAGTTTCCCAGGTACCTTCGGGGGCGAAGATGCTGGAATGACCCATGGCATTGATAATGCGCACCAAAGATATGGCGTGTTCATCGGTTGCAGCAGGCCCGATAATACCCTTGCCAACTAGTAGACTCATATAATGTGATCACCACCTTTACGCCTGTCTGTCGGGGTAGTTTCTTTGATCGTCCTGGTGCTTGTTGAAGAAGAATAAGAGGGAGACTCTGAACTCTGCGAAAAATTAGCGTCAGGATTCAGTTCGATGGTGTCGGCAAAAACCCTGCACAGCTCCGCATAAGTAGGTTTGCTTTCACCTGCCTCGGCTCTCCTCCTCAGCTCCTCGAAGGCTATAGCAGACCTTTGCTGAGCCGTAAGCTCAGGAGTTACGGGAGCAGGTGTCGAGTCCTGAGCAGCCAGAATCTGCAGTAATCTGGACACATCATCGCTGCCAGGTTCATTTGCCAAAGTAGGGGAGGTAATACTTGGCGAAGGATTTTCCGTATATGCGAGTACATCCTTCTGCAGGGTTTTGATAAGCTCGTTACAGTTGTTGTGGATGAGGGTCAGAGCTTTCTCCCATTCATCGGGCCGATCGAAGATGCTTTGCCTTATTTGATGGTACTCGGCAACTCCATCATAATCGGGCAAACCATAGAAAGAGCAGGCTGCTACGGCTAACGGCTTAGCCAGGGCACGATAATTATCCAGCATATGACGGCTCATGCCAACGGACTTACTCACGATCCTATACTCTGAATAGGCGTGGATCAGGGCATAAGCTATCTGAAGCTGATTCAGATCTTCACGTATAATGGTTTTCCCACTGGCAGGTTCGTACTGCCCCAGAGGAGCTATCTTCTCGTTGGTATAATCCACTCCTCCCGGCAGGAGTGCGAACAAAGCCTGGATCAGCAGTTTAGGGGCGACTTCCTCACGGTCGGGAGCGACATCAGACCAATGCTTGGCTCCACTGGTCTGTGAGACATCATAGACCTCTGCAGGAACCCTCTTGTATACCTGGGTGTTTACACCACCTATCTTGGTGATAGTCGGCATCTCCATGAGATAATAGATACATGTGGCACCCTCCCTCAGACCCCGACCATGGAGCCTCTGCCAGCTATCTGCGGATTCAAAGTGTGTTCCTTCAGGCATCTGCAGGGTGGTGAGAAGGGCATTGGCATAATTAGAGGCGCCCAGGGCCCCTACCGTCTTGACATAGTTATGGGTCATCTCGTTAGTGCTGAGGATATACTTGGCATTTCGGAGGACCAGGTTATGCAACTCCATCTCTCTGGCGCCGTCACTGGTGGAATATAGCTGGATGGGGAAGACCTGCCGCTCAGCCCGGTGGTCATCTCTGGTTGTCTGGGCAGATGCCTCTGTGCTGGCAATACCTCTTTCGCCGATATCCAGTTCCTTGCGGAGTGCATCTAAGCGCTCCCTGAGAGTCTGCAGTTCTGCATTGTGTTCAAATGGCTTCGCCACCATCTCGCGACTGGTTTCCAGGGTGGCCAGGTACTCCCGATAGGCAGACTCCGTGTCCGCCAGACTACGGGAGATACCCCTGGCGGCATTTTCGATACGAGCGATACCCCCCAGGGAACTGGCTTCCAGGTTTATACGCTGCACGGCTTCTCCACGTAACTCCAGGGTGGTGTCGGCGATGGCAAAGAGCTGTAAGCCACGATAATTACCAAGGGGTAGGGGAGAGATGAGAAAATCGTGATTCTTACTCCTGGCCACAGAGAGTATCGAGTAGAGTAGTTCACCGGCAGCGGCTCTTTCTTCGATCCTCCTGTTGCCGATGGTGATCAGGAAGGTGTCATTGGAGGCTCGCTTATGGCTCTCATAAGTTGCCACATCGAAGCGCAGCATGGCGATGGCTTGCTCATAACCGGCAATCAGTCGCGGGGCATCCTCTATCCTGCGCTGATGATCGGCGACCGTGGAAAGAAACCTGCTGCGACTGTTCTCCAACTCTCTTACCCGTTGCTCCACCAGATAGAGCTCCCTGACCAGTTCGTTACCCGAGGCGATAGCTTTGACCTCGGCGTAGGAGAGAGTTGTGCTGTCCAGGTCACTGATAGATCTGCTCACTGCCTGATTGGACATGATCTGGGCGATGAAGTTGGCTTTGGATTCTAGAATTTGGTAGGAATAGGCATCGAAAGAGTTCTCGGTGACATAGCGATAGATGGCTACCATAGCATTGAGATTACCCTGCCTGAGTATCCTTCCGTCGCGCTGCTCCATCTCGGCCGGCTTCCAAGACACATCCAGGTGATGTAAGGCAACCTGGTTGCGTTGAACATTGGTGCCGGTACCCATTTTTGCCGTAGAGCCCATGAGGATGCGCACCTTACCCTCGCGCACTCTTTCAAAGAGGGCTTCTCTATCCTTGTCGCTGGTGGCATCATGGATAAAGGCGATCTCGCGCTCAGGAATACCCTGCCGGGCCAGCTTGGTTTTGAGATCCGTGTATACCGAAAAACCTCTACCGGACTTTGGCGTGGAAAGGTCACAGAAGACCAGTTGGGTGCCTTTGCTGCTCTTAGTCTCTGCCCAGATACGATAGATGTTGGCAGCTGCGACTGCAACCTTGCTCTCGGGATTACCAGGGGTTCCTGGCTCCACCAGACGCATGTCTAAAGCAGCCAGACGCCCTTCGCTGGTTATCTTGAGCATATTATCCTCTTCCGGATGGACTTTACGCTGACGCACAGCCTCGGCACGGATTGCCAGGGAGTGAACGAAGGCTTTTAGTTCGGGAGTGGATTCCACGGAGATGACCGTGGCTTTACCTCCAAGGAGGTCTGGTTTCTCCAGATCCAACATGGTAGCGGTCTGTACATCAGCGATCTCACGAAAGAGGGCGAGGAGCTCCGGGATATTGTGGAAGCTGGCGAAACGGTTCATCTGCCGAAAAGATGAAGCGTCGGGAGTAATTTCGAATGAGGTGACTACCCTCCCGAAGACAGAGGCCCAGGCATCGAAGTTGCTTATGCCCATCTCGGCCAGACGATCGGCATGGAGATAGCGTAGCATGGTATACATCTCCACCACCGAGTTAGCGATGGGAGTGCCTGTGGCGAAACAGACTCTGGGTGACTTGCTATCTTCACTGAGGCAGCGAATCTTCATTAGCAAGTCGGTGGACTTCTTGGCTCCATTGGAGTTGATCCCTGCCATCTCCCCCATCCTGGTCCGAAAGGCCAGGTTTTTGTACTGATGAGCCTCGTCGACGCAGAGGAAGTCGATGCCCAACTCATCGAAGGTAACCGCATTATCCCGGGGGGTATCGAGTAATTTCTGCAAACGAACCTCCAGCGCAGCCAGCTGGGTCTCGATCCCTTTCAGTGAGCGGTTGATGTTCTTCTCTTGGCGGGCTGCTGTCAGGACCTCTCTTAGTTGATTACATTCAGCTTCGATGAAGGTTCTCTCCCGTTCAACGGAAACCGGGATCCTCTCAAAAGAGGAGTGAGCCATGACTACAGCATCCCAGTCGGAAGTGCTGATGCGTGCGAAGAGGCGTTGTCGCTTCTCTGCAGCGAAATCTTCTTTGGTAGCCACTAAAACATTCGCCCTGGGGTAGAGGCGTAGGAACTCCGCTCCCCACTGCTCCACCAGATGATTTGGCACGATGATCAGGGGTTTGTTAGCGATACCGATCCTCTTGAGCTCCATGATTGCCGAGACCATGATGTAGGTCTTGCCACTGCCTACAGTATGCGCCAGCAGGGTGTTATGGGTGCTGTAGAGGATTCGTGCCACGGCGTCCAACTGATGGGGACGCAAGGTGATCTCCGGGCTCTTCCCTGGCAGGGTCAGACCGCCTCCGTCATAGTTTCGCAGGACTATGGCATTAAAGATGCGGTTATATAGTCGAAGCAGATCATCTCGGCGGGAAGCATCCCGCCAGACCCAGTCTGCGAACTCGCTGTGGACCAGGTCTATCTTCTCCGTGGCAGCAGCCGAAGCATTAGGATCGATGACCCGGGTAGCCCATTGACC
>WRDA01000138.1 GCA_009783675.1 Symbiobacteriaceae bacterium
AAGCGCGCTTTTCCGTTCGTGGCACCCCAGGGTTTTCCATGACATCAGCGACATCCCTCTGATTAAGGGTGTTCCTGACAGCAGTTGCCTGCTCCTGGATTTCGTCTAACAGCCCCTGTTCCTCAGCCAGGGTGTAGAGAGCCGCCGCATAACGCTGGCTTAGTGTTGCCATGGCACGGTCTCCAGTTCGCTAATGGCTTCCTGGAATATTCTGTCCTGGGTTTCCTGGTCGATAGCATGAGAGATGAACTTACCTGCCATAGTCATGGACACATCCAGGATATATTTGGCCATTTCCAGATGCAGTTGCTCCCGTTCTTTCTGAACGTCGGCGAAGGCTCGCTCCTTGATGCCGGTGACATCCCGGCGACAGTCATCCAGCATCTGCCTGATGTTCTGGGCTGCTTCGGCGCGTGCCTCATCGAGAATAGCCAGACGCTCCTTCTCGATATCTTCCAGCTTCTCACTGTACATGGCTTTCAGGCGGTCAGCCTCCAACATGTCGGTTTCCGCCTTGCTCAGCTGGGATTCGATCTTTTCGCTGCGTGCCTGCAGGATATTGCGCACCGGTTTATAAAGAAAGAAGGATAAGGCTCCAGCCAGAATACAGGCGTTGATCAGCTGAATACCCACGCTGATAAACATCTGCAGGTCCAGAGCAAACGCTCGCCCTTCGGGTAGGGCAGCGGCCAGAGTCAATATACTCACCCCATATGAAACGCCCCCTTTTCCGGCATGCTCGTTGCCTGCCGGGCAGGATAACCCTGCATTTACACCCCTAGCGGTGTTTTAATCTGATCTCAGGACAGCCTGTGGGCAGGCTATCGAGGGTCACTTTCTCCTGCCAGGCAGCATTACCTGTTCTGCAGATAGATCTGCACTAAGGGATTGGCGAATAACATGACGAAGGATATCAACAATCCATAGATACCACCAGTTTCGGCCATACCCAGAGAGATGAACATAGCCCCTCTGATGGAATCCGATGCTTCGGGCTGTCTGGCCATAGACTCGATCGCCGCAGATGCGATACGCGCCTGCCCGATGGCGACCAGGAATCCGTTTAGCAGAGCGATCGCCGAGGCGATGTGCGATACAGCGATGATGAAGGCTAATGGGTCTTGCATGGTAGTCTCCTCCTGTGTTTGTTTTCTATTCATTAATTAATGAATACATAGTTAGCAGAGAAAGCTCCCATATGGGAGCTTCGCTGAAATTATTCTGCGTTGCCGGAAACGACTCCCGCAGCCGCACCGACGAAGGTGAGGCTGATGACGCAGAAGATATAGGTTTGTAAGGCGCCGAAGAAGATGTCGAAGATGGCATGCAGAAAGACGGGGAAGAAGATGCGCACGAAAATCGGTGCCAGGGAGTAGACCAGGGTCATCAGGATCATGCCACCCAGGATGTTGCCGAAAAGACGAAAAGAAAGGGAGATAGGACGGGCCAGTTCACCGATCAGGTTCAAGGGGAAGAAAACGAAGTTGGGGGAGAAAAACTCCTTTATATATTCTCCCTTGCGATGCCTAATGCCCACAACCTGAATCAGGATCAGGGTTGCCATAGCCAGGGCGAAGGTGGTCGCCCAGTCGGCGGTAGGAGGTCGAAAGCCCAGAACACCGCTGAAGTTGGAGACCAGGATGAAGGCGAAGACACTGAAATACCAGTTGCCTACATACATGATCCCAGGGTCGATAGCGGTCTTAAGCATGCCATCGAAGACCTCGACGATCATCTCCATGGCATTTTGCAGGCCTTTGGGCGTGGAACTCGGATTACGCAGCAGCACATTTATGACGATTGCTGCGACGATCAGGAAGGCCATGATGATCCAGGTGTTTAAAATGGTACGGGTGATCCATACCTCTTGACCGCCCACTTGAAGGACCCAGAGATTATCGATATTAAAATCCAAAAATGCCACCTCGCTTTGGAAGTTGGTGCAGACAGGCGGGAACTGGTGTCGTGTATGAGGAAGGCTGCTGGAGGCTGTTGTATGAGGAGAGCCGATAAAGCACTGAGAATTATTTATTCTTCAGATGGACGATGTTGACATAATAGGTTGCGGGTTGCAAGGTAAGTAAGCCGGCGCCGACACCCCAGAGGCTGAAGAGGGGTAGGAAAGCTCCTGCCAAGAGGACAAGTGCCGAGAGACCCAAGCGGATCAGATACTGCAGACGCACATAGTTGGAAGCCTGCAAGGGTTCCATGCCCACGATCCTGTTGGTGGCGTCGTCGATCATGATTACTTTATAGACATTCAGTCCCGATCCAAGGAGAGCTCCCAGGACGAAGGGAACTGCTTCTACAGATCGATAGAAGACGATGCTGCCAGTCACCACCAGAGCATAGAGGACTGCCAGCGCGATCGTTGTCTTCCTGGCAATATCGGAGAGATTAGAAAACATCATAAAATAACTACTCACCTATTGCTTATAATCACTTCAGGCTCATGTCGTAGAGGGATTTGAAGGCTGCTCCCAGGCCAAGAAGGGAAAAAAAGACCACACCCCAGGGTGAACTATCCATTAATCCATCCAGAAAACGTCCAATCAATACGCCAACGATAACGCAGGAAGCCATGGTGAAACCCATTTGAGAGAGGATCATGAATCCTCTGAAGGCATCCTGGCGCTGTTTGCCGTCTGATTTTTGCTTTCCCTTGCTGAAATCGTTACTGCGTTGATCCTCTGAGGGTGCGGACATGCGGTTACTCCCCTGGTGACTGCTTCTTAAGCTGATAGCTTATCTATTCGTCAATGAGTTGCTACACTCCTTCTGTTTTTGTAATATTCACTTATCGCTTGCTTCCTGATCTATCATTTCAAAGAGGTCTCCAGACTAATTTCCTTTCATTATGGCATGAGAAGCATACCTGTGTACCTCTGCTATGAGTGCAGGCATTAAGTACATTTTTACACACATCGGAGTTCTGTGATGATATAATCTGCCGCTTTATGACACCTTTTTGCATATGCCGGACTTTGACAGTATAGCACAGATCAGGTATACTAACACTCTACAGAGCTGCCCTGAAACCTGCTTCAGGGTGAACATAGTTCATGTGCGTCTATTCTACTGCTTAGGGATGGAGTGGTTAAATGTCTGCCAGAGTACGCGTCGGATCGATTGCCAGGCTGATCGCAGCCTTTCTATTCTTTATGGTCCTCGTTCAGCTGCCAACTGTTATTTCAATGTTTGATACCACTGCCATGGTTTCAAATCTCGAGCAGTACCTGCATGAGCACCCCGAAATTCTCCTGGATCATCATCCGGAAATGACTTTCGAAGATCTGCAGCGATTGCAGACGAATCAACTGATAAACCTGATCTACGAGACCTATCCCAATGCAGAAATGACAGATATCTTTCCTGTCGATGCTCTGTTTGGCAACATCAATCCTTTTACTTACATACTCTTCAATCTGGTAGTGCTTGGCATCTACGCCTTCATGTGGCACCGGGAGGAGCAACGGATCACCGATCTGGCTCCGGTGACCATCACGCCTAAGATGTGGCTGCTGATCTGCTCTGCTGCAACCGCTGTGTTGCTCATCGGCAACAGCCTGATCGATGTCCTGCGCATCTTCGGCTTCCAGGAGAGTCGTGAGGATCTGGCTTTTCTGGCTCGCCAGGGTGTCCTGATGTTTGCCATTTCGGTGACGATAATCGGTCCCTTAACCGAGGAGTTCTTCCTGCGCGGGATACTCTTCAATCGCCTGCGTGGCCTGACCACCCTGCGCAGCGCTCTGCTGATCAGCTCGACCCTCTTCGCCCTGCTGCATGGACTGACGATCAACGCCATCTTTGCCTTCATTCTCGGTTACCTGATTGCCATTTTGCTGATACGCAGCGGACAGATGAGAACGGCTCTCATCGCACATATCGCCGCAAATGGAGGGCAGCTTCTGGTGTTAGCCTTCTTCATGACCGGTCTCGAGTTGCTTGGCGTAGATTCTAGCAACCTGTCCCATAACTACCTGGGTCTCCTGCTGCTACCAGCGCTGTACCTGGCGTATTACAGCCTGAAAGAGCTAAACCGTCTACTACCTCCTCTACCCGACACCTCCCTGATGACTGACCCTTACACGCCGATAGCAGTTGAGACAACTGAAGATATGCTAATCATCCAGGATCCCTGATTCCATTATTCATTATTCATTATTCATTGTCCATTGTCAATTGTTTCACTCTCCAAGAAACTCGTCCAAGATCCCCCCGTAGCCTTTGCCATAGGCTCCGATCAGTTGCTCCCCCAGCATTTCGCCGCTGGGGGTTATTATTATGCTGGTGGGGACATAGCGACTGCTGACCATCTGCAACAGATCAGCCAGTTCCGGGACGCGTTCATCCACCATGATGAACGAGGCAGGTATCTTGCTGTTCTCAGTCAGGCGCACGGCTCCGCTGAGATTGCTGCTGTAGTCGGAGAGAAGAGCGATGAAGCCCACATCGGAAGCATACGCTGTGGCTATCTCAGCCAGCTGGGGCATCTCCGCTACACAGGGAGGACACCAGGTAGCCCAGTAATGGACGAAAAAGAGCTGTTTACGCCCCAGATCCGCTTCGCTGACGGTATTGCCATAGAGGTCCTTAGCCGTGAAAGAGAAGGGGAATCCACCTCTGCCATCGGAGGTAGCGATGGTCACGGTTTGCTTACCCGCATCCCACTCCAGTTGCGAGAACAACTGCTGGAAAGCTCGCAGGGGCACCAGGGTATAATCAGCGACGATTACCGGCGCCTGTCCGAA
>WRDA01000139.1 GCA_009783675.1 Symbiobacteriaceae bacterium
AAAATCTCTTCGGCGCAGGCTACATATCCGGTTGCGCCGATGGGGTTGGAGCCGCCGCCAACGATGATATAAGGGTTGGCGCCTTTAGCCTGGAGTTTTGCAGCAACCTTCTCCATCTCCTCGACCATCTTGCTGCCTCCGGGAACGATGGTGAAGTCCTCATCGGTCAGACCAAGCATGCGAAAGAGGAAGTTGTTCCCCGATGCTTCCTTATGGTAACTGTCCTTTACCCTTTCTTCGATGACCAGATGACACTTCAGCCCCTCTTTGACCGCTGCCGCCAGGGTGAGACGACAATGGTTGGACTGCACCGCTCCACAGGTGATCAGGGTGTCGGCACCTTTAGCCAGGGCATCAGCCAGGAGAAATTCCAGCTTGCGGGTCTTGTTGCCTCCGGCGGTCAGACCGAGCAGATCGTCGCGTTTGATATAGATATCGGGCCCGCCCAGCATCTCCGAGAGTCGCGGCAGATGCTCCAGAGGGGTAAAGCCTTCGGTATAACGTCGGCGGGGGTAATTAGCTAGATTCATCTTCGACCAATCCTTTCCATGTTTACGCTGCGATATAGTTGTGTATAGCTTTCAAAACACAAAACTTCGGCGTATATGTTAACATAATTATACAGTGCGCAGAGGATTTCCTGCAAAATCCCTAAACGGGTTCTTGTCAGAAGAAAGGTGTTGGGTTATAATAAACCCGTTAAGATGAATATTTGTTTAAGAAGGGATTGGAGCCCATATAATGCAGGATATGCTCATTATCAAAGGCGCACGGCAGCACAATCTGAAGAATATCAGCCTGGAGCTTCCCCGTAATAAACTCATTGTTTTTACCGGTCTCTCGGGATCGGGCAAGTCCTCTTTAGCCTTCGACACTATCTATGCCGAGGGGCAGAGACGCTACGTGGAATCCCTCTCGGCTTATGCCAGGCAGTTTCTGGGGCAGATGGAGAAACCGGATCTGGATACCATCGAAGGCCTCTCCCCGGCTATCTCTATAGATCAGAAGACTACCTCCCGCAATCCTCGCTCCACGGTGGCTACGGTTACCGAAATCTACGATTACCTGCGTCTGTTATTCGCCAGAGTCGGTAAGCCCCATTGCCCCATCTGTGGCAGGCCTATCAGCCAACAGACGGTGGAGCAGATGGTCGATCAGGTCTTGAATCTCCCTGAAGGCACTCGCATCCAGGTGCTTTCTCCCCTGGTACGCCAGCGTAAAGGGGAGTATACCAAGCTGCTGGAGGATATGCGCAGGGAAGGCTATGTCAGAGTAAGGGTCAATGGTGAGGTGCGGGAGCTCTCCGAGGAAATTAAACTCAACCGCAATCAACGCCATACCATCGAGGTGGTAATCGACCGCCTGGTGATTCGTCCCGACCTGCAACAGCGTCTGGCAGATTCACTGGAGACGGCTCTCAATCTGGGAGAAGGCCTGGTCACCGTGCAGGTGATCGATGGGGAGGAGACCCTCTACTCCCGCAACTTCTCCTGCCCGGAATGCAACTTTTCCTTTTCGGAGATCTCACCGCGTATCTTCTCCTTTAATAATCCCTACGGTGCCTGTCCCACCTGCACCGGTCTGGGGATCAAGCTGGAGTTCGATCCGCATCTGGTAGTTCCCAACGAGGAACTCTCCATCGATGACGGCGCCATCCAACCCTGGTCAAGTGCCACCATGAACTACTATCCTCAGCTCCTGGCGGCAGTAGCCAGGGAGTACCACTTTTCGGTGAACACACCCTGGGCTGAGCTTCCCGAAGATATCCAGCATCTGGTGCTCTTCGGCGGACGCCAGGAGAAGATCAGGGTGGACTATGTTTCGGCTGACGGTCGCAAGGGAACCTTTAATTCCCGCTTCGAAGGGGTTATCCCCAACCTGATGCGCCGTTACCGGGAGACGGAGTCCGAGGGTGTGAAGTTCGAGCTGGAGCGTTATATGCAGGCTAACCCCTGTCCGACCTGCGAGGGGAAACGTCTGAAGAAGGAAGTCCTGGCCATAACCTTCGGAGGGTTGAACATTGCCGAAGTCACCGCCATGCCGGTTAGCAGCTCCCTGGAGTTCTTTTCCGAGGTTCGCTCCAAGCTGAGTGATCGGGATCAGTTCATCGCCAGGCTGATCATCAACGAGATCGAGGAGCGACTTCGCTTTCTCACCAATGTGGGTCTCGATTATTTGACCCTCAACCGTCCCTCGGGGACTCTCTCCGGTGGAGAAGCACAGCGCATCCGTCTGGCGACCCAGATCGGTTCCGGCCTGGTGGGGGTTCTCTATATCCTGGATGAGCCGAGCATCGGGCTACATCAGCGGGACAACACCAAGCTCCTGAAGACCCTGCTGCAGCTGCGCAATCTCGGCAATACCCTGATCGTCGTCGAACATGATGAGGAGACCATGTGGTCGGCGGATCATATCGTGGATATCGGGCCGGGAGCCGGAGTTCACGGTGGAGAAATCATTGCTCAGGGCACTGCAGAAGAGATCTGTCGTTCGCCCCGCAGTATGACCGGACTCTACCTCAGCCGACAACGAGGGATTCCTATCCCTGCCAGTCGCAGGCAACCTAATGGTCGCTGGCTGGAGATCCAGGGTGCCAGGGCAAACAATCTCAAGAGCATCGATGTCAGCATCCCTTTGGGGCTCTTCACCTGCGTCACCGGCGTCTCCGGATCGGGCAAATCTTCATTAATCAACGAGATTCTGCTGAAAGCTTTGCTGGCTCAGCTGCACCGTGCTCATGTGCGTCCGGGGGATCATGACAGGATTCTGGGGGTCTCCCTGCTGGACAAGGTGATCGCTATCGATCAGTCTCCGATAGGTCGCACCCCGCGCTCCAACCCGGCAACTTACACCGGAGTTTTCAACGACATACGTACCCTTTTCGCTTCCACCACCGATGCTAAGATTCGCGGTTACGCAGCAGGACGTTTCTCCTTTAACGTTCGGGGTGGGCGTTGCGAGGCCTGTAAGGGAGATGGCATCATCAAGATCGAGATGCACTTCCTGCCGGATATCTATGTTCCCTGTGAAGTCTGCAAGGGTAAACGTTATAGTCGCGAGACTCTGGAGGTACGCTACAAGGGCAAGAATATCGCCGATGTCCTGGATATGACGGTCGAGGAAGCTCTGACTTATTTCGAAGCCATCCCCAAGATCGCCCGTCGGATGCAAACTCTCTATGATGTGGGCCTTGGTTACATTAAGCTTGGCCAGCCAGCCACAACCCTCTCCGGCGGCGAGGCACAGAGGGTCAAATTAGCCACCGAGCTCTCCCGACGCAGTAACGGGCGCACCCTCTACATCCTCGATGAACCAACCACCGGTCTTCATCTGGCGGATATCCACCGTCTCCTAGAGGTCCTGCAGCGTCTGGTGGAAAATGGCGACAGCGTCGTTGTCATCGAACATAATCTGGAAGTCATCAAGACCGCCGACTATATCATCGATCTCGGCCCCGAGGGAGGTCATCGCGGCGGAGAGGTAATCGCCAGTGGGACCCCTGAGGAGATCGCTGCCAATGACAGCTCCTATACCGGATTCTATTTACAAAAGATCCTGCGTGGCGAACGCCTGGTCGCTCAGGCGTTATAGGTTACTACAGTACCCAATAGGAGGAAATTAGGTTTTACGGGCAGAATCTAAGAACAATAATAGGTAGTTGTCACGCTGTTGCGGGAAGGATTGACGCCATGCACCGATCGATCATTCGCTTTCTCTATGCCAGGGGATCTCGTCCCGCAGCTGGCAGGGGGGAAGGGACCGCGCTTCGATATATGGCCACCCAGTTCGAAACCTTAGGTATAGCCACTCAAAATAGTGTCTTTCCCAGCTTCAGCACCTCCGCCTGGTATTATGCCTTCGCTTACGCCTTTTTTCCTCTGGCTACCATCGTCTATATTGTCAGCATCCCTTTAGCCCTTCTGTTGGTTACTATGGGGATCCTGCTTCTGCGTCTCGATCTCTTCATCTGGCCCTTCATCAATCGTATGTTCGCCCTCACCTCCCGCAGTGGAGTGGTGACGGGGCGGATTCCTCCCCTGCGGGAGACCCTGCACACCGTGGTCATCACGGCTAATGCCGATAACCGCTCCGTGCTCTGGCCGATCAGTAAATGGCCTGCTCTGGAGAGGCTGAGTCTGCCTCTGCTCTTCTTCGTGGACCTGGCCAGGGTTTTACAGTTTCTGGCTTACCTGGTCGCTACCGGGTTGGATGCCTTTAATCTGCAGAGCCAGGTGATGTACCTTTGGAGCATCAGCCGTATTTCCGGAGTTCTCTCTCTGATTACAGTCTGTGGCTATCTGGCGCAGGGGATGCATAGTCGTCCTGTCAACTGCGCTAATGACAATCTCTCCGGTATGCAGATTCTGATGGATCTGGCCAGTGAAATCTCTCAAAACCCCTTCCAGAACACCGAAGTGGTTTTAGCGACAGTAGGCTCTTCTCTTGCTGGTGCCCTGGGTACACAGCATCTGATTCGCACCTGTAAGCCTGACAGGGAGAGTACCTTCTTCTTCAACATTTCGGCCGTAGGCTGTGGTCGCGTCTCCATGGCAGGCAGCGAGGGTACGACCCGCCCTATCCCGGTTACGGACGACCTTACCGCTTTAGGTTACTTCATCGGCAGCAACGCTCCCTATGCCCTGGAGGTGGTCAACACCAGGCAGAGACGCAGCGATTGTTCCATGGCTCGCACCCTTGGCTACCGG
>WRDA01000140.1 GCA_009783675.1 Symbiobacteriaceae bacterium
AGGAGGACAAGATCGTCTTGCGTAAAGGCAAAAAAGAATTTCACGCGCTGAGGGTGGAATAGACGCACACAAATTACATTTTCGTAAAGACCAGGTCAGACATGTGCGTCTATTCACAGCGCGGGAGCGATGTGCGGGAACGCAGTTCCCGTGAGTTCCGGCAGGCTTTGCCTACCGGAACGGCCAGGGGCATGGGGACTTGGAGTCCCCATCTAAGAGGAATAGACGCACAAATTACATTTTCGTAAAGACCAGGTCAGACATGTGTGTCCAGCCTTTTCTCTACTTGCGAGCTAGGAAATTGTAGATCATCACCGCGGCATCGTAGCGGGTCAGTATCGCCTGGGGCTCGAAAGTAGCAAAGGTGATAGCATTGTTACCCACTGCTAAAGCGACATAGGCCGCATCCTCATCAGAGAGTCCCAGGGGATTGACGAAGAGTCCCAGCATCCTGAGATAGGGCCCGTAATCCAGGAAACGGACGAAATACTTCACCCCATCCATCGCCGTAAGCAGCTTGTCGGGATCATTATAGCTTTCATCCCAAAACCCTGTGTAACGCAGACTATAGTAGAAACTCTCGTCATCCCGCAGAAGATAGCCTTCGTAGTAGATGCCATTAACCCAGCGCAGGAACTCTGCCTGGGTTATTTGCTCCTCAGGCTCGAAGGATTCAGCGTAGGGAAGCTTCAGATAGTCGGCTACGGCTAAAACCTTGAAGGCTTCGGGGAGATCCTGGATATCGTTGTACTGATGGTCGCCAGTCTCACTGACCGACATGTAGGGAGATCCTTCCTGATAAATACTGCCGGTGTGAGCGTCCACACTGACCCAACTGATTCGAGCAAGATTGTAGACAAGTTTGGCATCGAAGATAGTTGGGTAACTCATCAACTCGTCCTCTTCAGTCAGGATTGCCGGTACGACCACATAGGAAAGAGCCGGTGATTCGATCCCGGCGATGGCAGCATATGCCTCTTCCAGGGAAATAACAGGTGCAGGTGTCGGGAAGGTTAGATCCTGATGCCATCTCTGCTGGAAGCCAACAACCTTACCGCTCTCCAAGTTGATTTCCACCATGAGATAATCATCTTCGAGAGGTAACCCATTTACCTGGCGCACAAAGCTAAGGGTCAGGTTCTCCTGCCAGTAAGGGAGGATCGTTTCACCAGTCATTACATCATGCAGATTAACCTGGGAGCTAAGCTCAGGTTTAACCGCTTCAAGGAAACTGATGGCAGTTCGGGTCATTTCCTCTCTGCGTTCGCCGCTTAACTTATACGGCTGCAACCAGCGGTAAGGGGTCTCCCTCTGGACGGTGCTGCTGAATGATAGCAGATCGCCACTGCGTGCGTCGAAAGATGCACTTGCCCAGCGGTAGAGTTGACCCTCCTCGCGAACCTGGGAATCGTTGCTGAAGTAGATATAGAGAATCTCCAGGTTGCGATCGTTGTAGTCGGGATTATAATTGATCGAGTTCGGCTTTAACTCCGGGGAGAACTCAAGATAAGGCATTCTCCTCAGGCTGGCGATGGCTTCCTCGGCGGAGATGAGATCGGCCAGGGCTTCGACCCGTTCTCTCTCCTGAGGAGTAAGCTCCTCCATTCTGGCTTCGTCATTAATACCCATCTCTGCCATCAGCGAAGATCCGCCCATACCGCCATAGATCGAATACTCATCCCTGGGAGGATAGTAAATATCCCCCGTGAGAGCATCGATATAGTAACTCGGCGACTTCCGCCAGGCATACTCGAGAATAACCTCGGGAGTATAGGGAGTTTCAGGAGTTGCTTTATAGTAAGCATCATAATCGTAGAGAAGCCTGTAACGCAGCTCCAGGCCTGCTTCCCTTTGCAGAGTCTCCCAGGCGACTGACGGTGCCAAGGCTTTGGCAGGGTCGTCTGTATGGTTGTACTCCGTAGCGCGCCAATCTCGGTAGAGATGCCTTAGGGCGCCATTATCCTGGTCTATTGTCAGGCTTAACCTGTCACCCTCCACTGGTATACCATTCAGGAGATGCTCATAATAGAGGACATATCCGGAGTAGCGGTTAAGGTAAAAGGTCGGATTGGGGTCGAGTAGATCGGCCAGCTCAGGGCAGATCTGCTCTATATAACCAGTAGCCAGATCCAGAACCTGTGCCTTGTTTAGCAGAGGGAAGCGCGGCTTGCCTTGATAGCTATACATATCATATCCTGTATAATTATCCAGGCTGATAATATCTCCCCTGGCATTGGCTGTGACATAGATCGAGTTACCTTTGCTGTCGAACCAACGCAGGTAGTAGGAGATCGGTCCGGTCATTTCCTGGTAGAAAGAAGATTCGAACTGGTTGAAACTGGCATCGATCTCCAGCTTGCTGCGTACGGCGATGATGATCCCTTCCAGGGCACTTTGTTGGGCATCATCGTTTTGGTCATCGATGGCAATCCCGGCAATGAGCTTCTGGTCCACCCTGACTGGTTGCTCTGCGACAGGTAGCACAGTCACGGGCGCTACCGAGAGGGCAGGTCCCCCGGAGATAAATACAGAGGTCGTATCTTCTGTTACCGGCATGGAGGTGACGGGAAGGTCACGAGTTATAACCTCCCCTGCCCAAACGACAGAGCCGAGGCAGAGCAGAAACAGAAGCAACGCTGTAATGCTGATACGGCGAGTCATAATATCATCCTTTCCATATACCATAGCCTTAAGGCCTGATCAGGAAGTCGTAGAAGAGTTGAGCAGCATCCAGGCGGGTCAGCGATTTATCTGCCTGCCAGGTATCGAGAGAAAGCAAACCCATTGCGGATCCGATAGCTGCATATCCTGCCAGTTCCTGAGGGATCCTGCCAGGCACCCTGAAAATGATCGTCATTTCGGCGACCTCGCGATGCCCGAGACGGCGCAGGAGATATTGCAGAGCCTGTCTGGCGGTGATGATGGCTTCGGCATCGCAGTCATCAGCATCCAGGGTTCTTTCACCAACCAAAACATTATACATCGACTCCAGATCTCTGGCATAGTAACGCTGACCCAGCAGGTTGAGCAGTTCGCTGAGGAACTCACTCTGGGTGATGGCGGCCTGGGGTTTGAAATCGGCTCCACTATTTCTGAAGAGTCCGAAGAAGGTCAGTTTCTCCACCATATCCTGAGCTTGATGCCCGATCATATCGGCGAATACAGGCTCTGAAGCCTGACGGAAAAGACTGCCGTCATAGGCATTGAGGAGTTTCCCCTGCTGAGCTTCGACCATCATCATATTATAGTCCTGATTAGCGTAGATAAGTCTGGCTTCAGCAACGCCCACTTGCATGCCGAGATCTGCATCCCAGATTGCTTCGACGATGTAGTAAAGCTGAGGAGTTAGTCTATCGAGATAGAGAGCTACAGCTTCTTCCATACTGATTAGGTCTACTGGTTCAGGAAACTCCAGATCACCCCAATTGCTGTAAAAGGAGAGAATCTTGCCATCCCCCGGACTGCAGACAATATTCAGAAAGTGTTGATCGAAGGGGATACCATTGGCGATGCGGTTCCAGTAAAAATAGCTCCGCGTCCAGGGAGTCACGACCAGCAGAGGTCTGATATCGCTGGGAGGCTGATCCCCGGAGGTAACCAGACGACAAAGAGCTAGCTCTTCAGGAGCTACCTTCTGCAGAAAGCCTTCGCTGATGGCAATCAACTCGGCATCGCTGAGGCATTCCTTCTCTTCCTCGAAAGGTAAAGGATAATAACTGTAGTTATCGTAGTTGATCAGGCGTCCATTTGTGGCATCCATTCTGGCATGCAGTCTCCCGCCAAAACCGTAGTAAATGGCAGCTTCATAGGGGTTCATATCCCCCAGACCCATACTGACCAGGTGCTCCTCGCTGAGGGGAAGGTTCCAGTTTAGCTCAGCCAGGTAGCGACCTTTATTGTCCTTACGGTAGCTTACTGCTTCCAGAACAGCCTCCCGGGGAAATTGGAGCTCTTCGATGTTCATCAGTATTTCGGTCAGCTCCTCGGTGGAGAGTAGCCCTTCCATTTCGGAGACGGCCAGCTTTTCCTCAGGGCTGAGCTCATAATCATAAGTAACTCTCTGCGCTGACTCTGCCGATGCTCCTCCCAACGCAGTGGGCATGGAGATGAGACGGTCACCATAGGCCAGGCTGGCATACAGTTCGCCAGTGAAAGGATCCAGAGTCGTCTGGCGGTCGGGTGGCAGGCGGTAGACCAGGTAAGGATCGCTGAAGGTTGCCTGATTCGGCCAGGGGATAGAGATCAGCTTGCGATGATCGTAGGCAGTCGCTGTATAAGCCAGTTGTAAACCTACTTTTTCAGCGAACGCAGCTTTGGCGGCTTCCTGAGAGATGACTCCTTCGGGAGACTGAATGTCCGACAAGTTCTCAGTCCAGTTAACATAGAGACTGGAGATAAGGTCTTCTCGTTCATCGCAATAGACCGTGATGCCTTCCCCCAGAACCTGTACTCCGTTTATGATGCGAGGAAAGTAAAAGAAATCGCTATTATAGGCGGGTATGACGATCTTTTGCGGATCCATTTCCAGCTGGTCAAGGATTTCGGGGCACAGCCGCCTGATGAAGTCCGAGATAACAGAAACCCGTTCTGAGGAAGACTCCGTATTAAGGCGGGGATAATAGTCGTAACCACTGTTGTAGGCTCCGCGGTAATGATTAAAGTAGCG
>WRDA01000141.1 GCA_009783675.1 Symbiobacteriaceae bacterium
AGCGAAGTCGTCATGGGACATCCGTAGCAGCACTGTACCGTGGCAGGCCAGCCGTCTTTCTTCCTTAAACTGATAAAGAGTTTTAGCCAGGCAACGTGTGCCATAACAAGATATACAGTCGTTTAAAGCATAAAATATGCGATTCGCCAGCTCTGGATCGGATACGGATATGTAGCTTAGAGCCTCTTCCATATGGTCTGCTTTGCGATGCCAGGTGTCTGGTGTTCCTTGGTGAACGATATACCAGCCAAACCGCTGGGTTAGGTGGTGGTCGCTGACATCGATGTGGTAAGATATACCATAGTCGGAGGCTACCCAGCTGATTTTCCTGCCCCCTTTATCGACCATGCGTTTGAACTTCACAGGACGCAGGGACAATAGAAAGCTGTCCATATTAATGACTTCATCTCTGAGTTCAGGTGGCAGGTGAGCGATTACTGTTTCCAGCGTCGGCTTTACCTGCTGCTCTGGCAAAGAAGGCTGCAACTGGGCCGCTCCCTGGTCGGAGTGCTCCAGACTAGTGTTAGCATCTAACTCAGTTACAACTATGGACTTAATGCTCAGCGTAGATAGTTTCGATACGGCGAGTCCGACAGCAAATCCCTCCGAGTTCAGGAGATCAAGCTCCTGCCGGTTTTTCTTGCTCATATAAGGCATTTTGCGAGAATAGAATCTTTCTTCACCATTGATGAAGATCTGCATTGCGTCGGTATGGCAGATAACCGATATATCCACCCACTCACCAAGGGGTAAATTATTATCAAATGAAGCTGTCTTCCCGGAAGGGAAAGCAATATCTTCGATTCTGTGATTATCTTGCCAGGGCGAGGCGAAGGCAACATGTCCACCGCCAACGAACAGTATAAAAGACGGATAGTCCAGCATGATAGTCAGATCGATGCGCAGAGGCAGATGAAACTTGCTTGGCAGCGCCAGGAAATGTCCCTTAAAGGTGTCGCCACGCAGGTTGAAGGAAATCGGCGTGATGGAATGGGTGCTCCGCACTTCTAGAACACTATCTGCTGGTTTGACCTGAACTCTGCCCTGAGCCTTGAGCGAAGCCAGGTCAATAATGTGCTGATGCACAGATGTTCACTCCTTATATATTAACATCACAACGGATTCAACCGAACCACTCTGGGTTACCTTTGGGGGATGATTCCGTTGTGGTTGGCGCCTGCACCTACTTCATCCACCCTATTGACTCTACCATTGTGGTATACTTTATCATAAAGTCGAGCTCAAATACCGGTATGGAGTTGGTGGATTTGATCAGAATCGGGGACTTTTCCAAGCTATCGATCGAGAGACAACGATGACGCAAGCATCACTCGTAAGTATGATAACGCCTCATGCCCCCATCGCCTGCAGGCGATCTTAGATATACAACTACCGATAACTTGCGAAGGGATTACTTGTCTTCCCTGAAGCGAGTTATCAGGGTAGTTAGCATTCGCATGCTGCGGCACTATAATGAAATCGGTCTTCTTACGCCTGTTTATGTCGACGCTTTTACTGCATATCGTTACTATAGCGCGGAACAGTTGGCGGCAATCAACAGGATTCAGACCTTAAAGGAAATGGGGTTCAGCCTCGCCACTATCAAGGAGATCATCGAAACCTATAACGACACCGACAGCCTGCGGAGTTACCTCAAAATTCAACGCAGTCAAATGATTCAGGAAGCGGCGGTTGCGGAAAAGCGATTACTGCTTCTGGAGAATGCCTTACAACGAATAGGAGATGATAGTTTCATGAGTACTGTTGTCACGGTCAAAGAGATACCGCAAAGGTACGTAGCGAGTCTGCGCAAAGTCATTCCGACTTATAGCGATGAGAGTATGCTCTGGGAACTGATGGGTAGCGAAACTGGATCGCTGGGTATGCATCTCGCCAACCCATGTTATAGTCTGGCTGTCTTCCACGATGAAGGATACAAGGAAACAGAGGTCGAAGTGGAGATACAGCTCTCTGTCACAGGTACTTACGCGGATACGGAAAATGTGCGCTTTAAGGAAGTTTCGCCGATAACTGTCGCTTCAGCGGTTGTTAATGGGAGTTATGATCAGCTTACCCCTGTCTACGAAGCGATTGCTACCTGGGTAACAGGGAATGACTATGATTTCAACGGTGCAATGTTTTGCATTTACCATGTCAGTCCGGCTCAGGATCCTAATCCGGATAACTGGGTGACTGAAGTGTGTTTCCCGGTAATTCGCAAGTAACCTCGGCATCAGAATGTAACATGCACAACGAATAGTTTTTAACATTCATACCACAAACTTGTTTTTTTTTCGAGTTTGTAACATGAAATCCCTTTATAGCCTATCATTGTGATAAATACTTCTTGCTTATTGCCTTTAGCCTATGATAAAATGGCGTCGTAGTCTGCCAAACTAGATTAACAAGATGCTTTTCTTCGCCGGATGAATCTTTCTTCATCCACAGCTTACCAGGAGGTGATGATGGTGACAGAGTTCAGATTAGGGGGGATTCTGTACCTATCTTCGCCTCCGCTGGGATCTTTCTCCTGAGATGCAATGCCTACGTACTTGCCACAGGGAAGAGAGCGGAGTCGGCGTAATATGCGTTGCTCCGGTTTTTTATGTACCGCAGCGCTCCGCATCTGTTTCAGAAGAAGATATTTGAAGGAAAGGGTTTGATCTATTGTCGCTTCCATCGACCACGACAGATATTGCCGACATCAGGCTTGGCGTCGTCTGTCGTGCTCAGGGTGATCTCTGTGATGTCGCCCTGCTGGATTCCCAGACCGAGCAACACTGGCTCTGTTCCCTGCGCGGCAGGCTGAAGAGGCAGGTTCAGGCGGTGACCAGCATCGTCGCTACCGGCGATGAAGTTCGTTTCAGAATCATCAATGACGAACAGGGCGTTATCGAGAGCATTGAAAAGAGACGCAGCAAGCTCTCCAGGGAAAGCACCAACCCCCGTAAGGATACCGAACAGATCCTGGCGGTAAACATAGATTACGCCGTCATTGTGATGGCCTGCCATGCACCAGATTTCAATCCCCGTCGTCTGGACTGGCATCTGACCGCAGCTTTAGCCGGAGATCTCTCCCCGATCATCGTGATCAGCAAAGTGGATCTCCCCCAAGTTGCTGGGGTACAGGAGGACATCGCTCGCTATCGTCTTCTCGGCTATCCGGTGATCAGCACTTCGACAAAGACTGAGGAGGGAATCCCTGAACTGAGCGACCTCCTGGCACATAAGAAAGCGGTTCTGGTGGGCTCCTCCGGGGTAGGTAAATCCTCGCTGATCAATGCCATGGATCCCGGGCTGCACCTGCGCACCGGAGAACTGCGCGCCAAGTTCAACAAAGGAAGGCATGTCACCACTGCTGCCGAATTATTACGCCTAAGCAACGGTGCCTGGCTGATCGACACCCCTGGAGTGCGTTCCTTCGCTCTCTGGGACAAGAAGGATGATGCCATCAACGAGCAGTACGGCGAGTTCGAGGAATATGCTCCTCTGTGCCGCTTCAGCGACTGCAGCCATACCCATGAACCTGGCTGTGCCGTCCGGGAAGCCGTGGAGAGAGGGGACATCTCCGCCGAGAGATACGAGGCCTATCAGAAGATCATTCGCCGGCAACAGTCCCGACGAAAAGGCTGGTAAGTTTACCTGCCGAAATGACCGAGGGATGAGGGTTTGGAACCCCATCTTAGAAGGCTAAAGTTGTAAACAGATATTTACTTATTGCTTTAGATATATTATAATGCTATCGTTATCCCCGAAGCAGGTTATTGGGTTAGACGCACATAAGCTGAGTTCATCCTGATGCATGAAAATGTGTGCGTCTACACTACGCTTAGCGTAGTGCGGGAGCGGTGCTCCCGTCCAGGGGTTTGGGGACTTGGAGTCCCCATCTTAGATAACACTAGCCATAACGTGCGAGGGGTTCACTTGTTATCCCCGAAGCAGGTTATAGGCTAGGGAGGTGATTGCTTGACAGGTTTGGAGGAGAAGCTGCGTATCCTGGGTGAAGCGGCTCGTTACGATGCCTCCTGTGCCTCCAGCGGCAGTGTCAGGGGACCGCAGAAGGGTATGATCGGCAGCACCAGCACTTCCATGGTGGGTTTATGCCACAGCTGGAGTGCTGATGGGCGCTGTGTCGCCCTGCTGAAAGTCCTGATGAGCAATGCCTGCAGTTACGACTGCGCCTATTGTATGAATCGCCGTTCGGCTGATGTCCCCAGAGCTTCTTTCACTCCGGAAGAACTGGCTGAACTGACCATCGAGTTCTATCGACGTAACTATATTGAAGGGCTCTTCCTTAGTTCGGCGGTGCTTGGCGATCCCGATTACACCAGCGAGAAGATGATCCAGGCTCTGGCTCTCCTGCGCAATGTGCACCGCTTCAACGGCTATATCCACGTCAAGGCTTTACCCGGAGTGGATCCCGTTCTGATTCAACAGCTTGGTTTACTTGCCGATCGAATCTCGGTTAACATCGAGCTCCCTTCGGAATCATCCCTGCGCATGCTGGCCCCTCAGAAGGAAAAGAAGGGCATTCTCAAACCGATGGCTGAGATTCGTGACCTGGAAGCTACCAATAAAGAAGAGCGCAAGCATTTTCGTTCCGCTCCCCTCTTCGCTCCCGCAGGTCAATCCACCCAACTGATCGTAGGAGCCTCGCCAGA
>WRDA01000142.1 GCA_009783675.1 Symbiobacteriaceae bacterium
CCAAATAGTCTCAGTGTCTTTGCTAACACTTTATGGTTCGCATGAGGTGATATGTCGGATGCCACATTAATCACCTAAATTCCCTCTTAACTATATAACCTAGGTATTCGTATCGTATACCCTATTTAAGGATGCCGATAGATACTCAGAATAAGAGCTTGCACTCTCTTTACCAATAGGTTATAATGCATGTAACCTATTGAGAGGGTGATCCCGTGGCGTCAATTACTAAACAGCGTTTGGGTAGACACACTTATCTCTTCGAATCAGTATCTTTCTGGGATGCTGTGAAGAAACGTCCTGATAACCATAAGACTAAGATCGGCAAGATAGATCTCTTAACCAACGAACCCGTCTATACCCAGGAGTATTTGGATCGCCTGTCTGCCAGTGGCGCGTCAATCGAAGGAATGAGACTTTGGGATAGAACCCGTGAAGGCAGGGTTGTGCTGGATGGCTCAATTAAAGGCAGTGCCGAGATAGCCAATGATGTTTTAGCCAGTGTGAAGGATTTCGGCTCCATCTATCTGATGCGTGAACTGTCAGAGAAGATTGGACTTTTGGGTGTCCTTAGGGAAGCATTGCCTGATGTGTGGAATGAAGTGTTTACTTTAGCAAACTACCTCGTTTCCGCAGACAAACCTGTTATGTACTGTGAGGATTGGGTAGCTTCCCACGACGGTCTTGAGTGCGGCAGTATGTCCAGTCAGCGTATCAGTGATTTGCTGGTCGCCTTTGGTGAAGATGAACGTTCCAGATTCTATCAGGCATGGCACAAGCTGATACGCGACAAGGAGTATATTGCCCTCGATATAACTTCTATCTCTTCCTACTCTGAGGGTATTCTATCGTGCGAGTGGGGCTATAACCGAGATGGAGAGGACTTGCCACAAGTTAACCTTTGTCTGTTGTTTGGGGAGACTTCTCGTCTGCCTGTATATCAGACGATATACAGTGGGAGCTTGAGGGATGTATCCACTCTGCGATCAACGATAACAGAGTTTATCGCGCTGACCGGTGATACAGAGATAATGATCGTTATGGACAAAGGCTTCTACAGCAGGAAGAATATCAGCATGCTGCTCGGTGAAGGTGATGATGGTTTCCTGTGTCGCTTTCTTATAGCGGTTCCCTTTACGGCATTACCACCTAAGCTGCACATTGAGGAAGAGCGTCATACTATAGACAGGGTAGCCAACCTCATTCGTACAACGTCATCGCCAATAAGGGGAGTTCGCAGCGGTGCTCTTTGGGATGATTTGGAGCTTCATGCGCATGTATTCTACAATCCGGTGAAAGCGGTAAAGGAAAGAAATGACCATTTTGCTTATGTGGCATCTCTCAGAGATATAGCCATCGAAGATCCCGGAAACCGCAAACATGCTGCGGAGTTCGCTAAATACCTGGATATCACAGTCCCTGACGCAGACGACGATACGCCTGTGGTCGGATTCCGCGATGATGTCATCGAGAAAGAGTTACAGACTGTTGGTTGGTTCATCCTGCTCAGCAATCACATAGAGGAGCCACAAGCTGCCTATGATGTCTACAGAATGAAGGATGTTGTTGAAAAAGGCTTCCTTCGTTATAAGAGCAACCTAGGTCTGGATCGTCTTCGTGTTCACGGTGATGTCCGTATGCAGAACAAGGTGTTTGTTGCATTCATTGCCCTGATTATTTCATCAGCAATCCAAAACACGATGCTTGCCAAGAACCTGTTTAAGTCGATGACTTTCGATAAGCTGCTCATTACCCTGGATAAGATAAAGACGGCAAGGATAGATGGCAAAGCAGTGCTGCGTCCACTGACCAAGGAACAGTCTTACATTCTTTCTGTATTCGAGATACCGGAACCTGATCCGTCGACGCTCAGACCTGTTCAGCGCAAGAAACGAGGCAGAAAACCTAAGGGAGTTTCCGCTGAGTAGTCAAGGGGCGTATTCTGATTATTGGATCTTCGAACCTAGGTTATATACTTAAGAGGGAATTTAGGTCAGTATTGATCGTCCAAAAAGAAGGAGTACATTTTATCTAAGCAAATTCTGCGTAGTGGAACCAGTATAGGAGCAAATGTAAAGGAAGCTCAGTATGGTCAATCAAAACGCGATTTTGTGTATAAAATGAGAATAGCACTTAAAGAGGCTTCAGAAACAGAGTACTGGCTGGAGCTACTGTATGAGACTGGATACATAGAGACGCATCATTTCGACAGTCTATACAAAGACTGTAGCGAAATTCTAAAGCTTCTTAACGCAATTGTACAAACATCCATCGAAGATGCATAGACATATAGTGAGCTTCGCACAATTATTCATTATTCATTATTAATTATTCATTCATATTTACTTCCCTTGGAGGCACCCATGAGCATAGTTCGCAATTACCTACAAAAAGTAGAATCAGTATATGCCATAGTAGTTGCTCTAATCGTTTCCATCGCTCCTTTTTGGCGGGGGCTCTTCTTTGCTGCCGATCAGCTGGTTTTTTCGGTGTTCGTCTTTCTTATCGGCATCGTCTGGTTCTGGAAGCTTAAACAAACCCCGGCTATGGATAAGCTGGACTGGGCTGTCCTGGCTTTAAGCGGCATGTACATGCTTAGCAACCTGGTTGCCCAAAATGCGTATCAGGCGCTGTGCTGGGGTTTGCAGATGGCTGCAATGGCTATAATATACTTCATCCTCTCGCGCGAGCTAACCAACAAACTGCCATTTACCCGAGCTATTTTGCAGATGATGGTAATCTTCTCCAGCCTTATTGCCTTAAACGGCCTGCTGGCCTATACCGGGCTGGTCTGGGGGCTGGTGGATGCAGTCTTAAGCGACCGTCTTACCGCAACCTTCCAGTATCCCAACACCGCTGCTGCCTTCTTCAACACCGGCATGATCTTATGCCTGATGGTCGCCGAATACTGCGAAAAACGCTGGCAGAAAGCCTTCTTCAGCGGGTTATATGTCCTGCAGGTAATCGCCTTCTTCCTCTGCCGTTCGCGTATTGCTTTCATGCAGTTTGCCGTCATTTTACTGGGTTTTTTCCTGCTGGCACCGTGGAAGAACAAGGCTAATATCGCCATAGTCGGCGGAGCGAACCTGGTGCTGGGGATGTTCGCCACCAATCGCTTGCAGGAACTGTTTCGTCTGGCTACCGATGCAGGTGAGATATGGCGGCAAGGCGTTGGCATGCCTTTGGGTATCCGCCTGAATATCAGCGCCATATCCATGCAGGGTTTGGCATGGTCTTTGGGCTCCTGCCTGGCTGGAGCGCTGCTTTACTATTTGCTGTTGCCTGTGCTCAACCGCCTGGGTAGCCACACCCCATCGCGGCAAACTCAGCGCAAGGCAACTTATGCCATACTGGCAGTCACGGTAATTACGGGCTTACTAATCGTCAGCTCACTGTTTGTGCCGGCGATTTCCGGTGCCATGCGAACTATTCTGGGACCTTTCCTGCCTGCGGATTTAATCAATGCCATCACCAACATCAGCGCAGGCGATGTCAACTTCACCGGCCGCATCATGTTCATCCAAAACGCCATCCAGATAGGTGTAAACTACCCTTTCCTGGGCACGGGTGGCGGGGGATACGCCAGCGTCTATTCGCGTTTTCAGCCGATATTTTCCACATCGCGCTTCACCCATAGCCAACCCTTTCAAGTGCTTAGCGAAACTGGTTTTCCTGGCTTTATCGCCTATATAGCCATTTGGGTATTTGGCTCCTGGCTGGCGATCCGCATATTACTAAAGAGCTTTTTCGCTGAAGAGGATGACCCGCGCCGCCTGCTGATGGGCGGGTTGCTGGCTGCGGTTTGGTCTATAGGCGCGCACAGCACCTTCGACTTCGACCTTACCTATGTCGGCATGCAGATGTGGGTGTATGCCCTGTTTGCCATAATCGCCGCCATAGCCTGGAGCAAGCCGGAGGAAGCGGCGGTGCAGCCAACTGTGGAAGCGGCGGCGACACGGGCAGGCAGCGGAGCCACCCAAAGGACGGGGACTGGCGCAGGCAGCGGAGCCGCCCAGCGAGCCGGGTATGGCTCAGCGCGCAACCCTTCCGCCAAGCGGTTTGGTACTTCGTCTCCCTTACTGGCATATATAGTGCCGATATTCCTGTGCATTTTGCTGTGTTTCAACATTCCCATGGTTATCCACGAAAAGATTACCGAACAGGTAATAAGGCACACCGAATACGCCAGGATATTCGAAACCTACGAAAGCGCTCTGCGCTGGATTAACTACAACAGTAAGGTGCTTGCCGATTACGCCAAGCAGCGTATTGACTTGTTCACCCGCCTGGATGATGTCGACGAAATGCGCACGCATTTAATACGGGCAACTCAGCTTAGTAACGAGGCTGTGGCTAACGACCCTTTAAACCCGGATATGTTGTTTTACCAGCAACTGTGTTGGTATTATGCCAGTGACTGGGGCAATGGCATCGACGGGGCACTAAAGCTGGTCGAGGCTTCTCCCTTTTGGCATGCTGGCTACGACCTGGCTGCCCGAAGCATAAACAGCGGGTTTCTTAACCTGACCGAACGCAATCAGTTCACCCAGCTGCGCGAGCTGGCACGCAAGGTAGCCAGCTGGCAGCAGATGGTCGAAGACCCTCTGCACAGCCCTGGTTTTCGGGAAAGCGCCAATTTTTCGCCCGCG
>WRDA01000143.1 GCA_009783675.1 Symbiobacteriaceae bacterium
GGATTCGGAATCGGATATGGATTCGGGTTGGAACGCCGTTGGAACGTCGTTCGAACGACGTTGCAGCGGATCATCTTCTCGCTGGAACGCACCTCCACGCTTGCTCGCGCTTGCTCTGCCTGCGTTGGAACGCTGTTGCCTCGCCTCTTCCATGCGCTGGGCTTGAGCGTTGTGTGATGCCAGGAGCGCTGTGGCCATGGGGCTCATCTCCGGAAGCGGAAGGCCCTCTGCCTGTAAAACCTGAGCTCGTATAAACTGACCAATGTCAGCATCGCTGGCTATCTCCAAAAACGCTTTGAAGTCCGAATGGACGCCAGCGATATATCCCTGAAGGTTCATTGCCACACCTCAGTCTTCAAGATTAAAAGGGGAGTATGTGAAGATGGTTGACCGAAAATATCACTTGACACATATAATGTAAGAGGTAAGCAAGTAAACTTAACCAGCGCATCCTGGTCAGGACACGCTGGCTACTTCTTTAATAGACCCGACCCATTTCTTTGATCAGGCTCATCGCTGTCTCGAAGTCAGCTGCAGATAGAAGAGGCAGCTTAGAGATGTGAAAAAGATCGATGATGTAATCCTCGATCTGAGCACTGTTCTCATAGCTCTCGATCGATGCATATAGCTCATCATACTGTCCTGGTGAGATCAGAATTGGTTCGGGAGGTTCTCCGACTTCTCCGGAGAGGTCCTGAGGTTGTTCGCCGGTAGAAACTCCGTATACTGCTTCAGCGAGCTCCTGGGCGATCCTGAGTGCTTTGTTGAAGGCTCTGGGATTGATATCCTCGATCGTCTTTCCTGTACGTTTGTGCATCTCGGCGGCTAAAGTGGCATCTCCCTTCAACACACGCCAGATTTCCTCGGCTTGTGCTTTGCTAAGGGTTGCTTCCACTTCCAGTGCTGGTTGTTCCCGGCCAGTGCCATCGATCTGACCTAGGTAGCGCTCTGTGGAGATCGGTTGGCTGACGGGTGTTTCGGGTAGTTCGTAGGTTAACCCCATCTCCTCGGCTCCATACAAGCCAGCACAGGAGTCGGGGTAAGCCTCACGTAG
Source organism: Symbiobacteriaceae bacterium (assembly GCA_009783675.1). Taxonomy (GTDB): domain Bacteria; phylum Bacillota; class JAAYKD01; order JAAYKD01; family WRDA01; genus WRDA01. The sequence goes on from WRDA01000143.1 coordinate 1,055, forward strand.
CGAATGGTTCAGGGCGACTTTACGGATCATAGTGGCAGGCATCCGTAACCACATGCTCTTACCGGTGGAATACTCCGCCAGAGATACTTCGGCGCGGATCGGAACATCCCAACCTTCTTTGCGAGTGTCGCACCAACCGCCAAGGAGAGTCTCGCCCGGAGCTACCAGGCTACCCTCTCGGCGTTCGATGTTGCCATTTTCAAGTTTCACGACCACACCTGCCGAATAACCCCGGAAGCTTGGCTGTGAAGCAGCTCGCTTGGTTAAAGCCTCTTTACCGACGATATACTGCGCCGGCGACCCGGTGAACTTTACCAGATAAGCTTCCCGCAGGAAGGGATTGAGGCGCTGAGCCTCGCAGAGACGCAAAAACATCATAATTTCTTGGTTAGTAACCGACTTGTCACTGCATAGGTAATCTCGAATAATCTGCGGCGAGAGCGTTACCTCCACGCCCCCAGCCTGATACCTGACAATCTCCATCTGCTATAGACCTCCCCCATCCTTAGGTTTGGTCCTCCACCTGAACAATCCCAAATTTTTCATTGCTTTGATCTCCTTCTTGTGTTATAATTGCCCTGCTTTGAAATCCTTTTACCTTTGCAGCTTCCCTATGCCCGTAGGGGGCTGCATTTCTGTACGCTCTTCCCGTTCGATGAGGACTAATTTACCCTGTTCCACCCGGATAATCAGCCCTTGTGCATAGAGGCGCTGAGCTACTTCCAGAGTGATGCTGTTTGGCATGGTCATGCTATCCCTCCTTTCTCTTTTTGTTCAGCTTGGAAAAGCCACGCCGTTGTCTCATCTCCTCCTGCAGGTCACGGTGCACCACCGTAACCACGGGTTCGACGAAGGTGCCGCGACTGCTCTTCGCTCGGCTTTGGGTCTCAGTTCGCTCACCCACCATCTTGCACTTGGCCTTGTAAGTGGCTAAGTCGATGATGGAGATGTAGAGACTATTTCCCTCCTTGGAGAAGGGGATCATCCTTCGCCGTAAGTGCCGACTGGCATTGTGCCGATCGATGCCATACATTTCCGCATAGTCGTCCAGACTCAGCATGGCGCGTTTGCCATACTGTAGCTGCAGGGCTTCCAGCTCGGCCTGGATAGCAGGATGCAGAGCCACGGGTAATCACTTCCCCTCCGCCTCCCTGGGGGGAGGCTCGCTCACAAAGCTCGCTCACGAGTTTTGACTTGGAACACCATCTGAGGTATAATGTTTTGGGTTAATACCAACGGTGTAGAAAGACTACTTGGTTGATTGCTGGATAAGTCAGTAATGAGGTGCTTTTCGTGAGAATCTACCTGGATGTGTGCTGTTTGTGTCGCCCATTTGACGATTTGATGCAGGATAGAGTCCAATTTGAATCCGATGCCGTTCTAGCTATTATTTCACGATGTCTAACCGGAAATTGGGAACTAGTCTCCAGTGAGGCGATTGATCTAGAGCTGAGTAAGCTTCAGAACCGCGATAAGATAGAAAAAGTCTTGAAGCTATACTCTGTCGCTGAAAGTCGGCTGGTTCTTTGTGATAGATCAATTAGACGAGTTGAAGAGCTGCAGCTGCAGGGCATCAAGTTGTATGATAGCTTGCACTTGGCTTTAGCAGAGGTCTCTGGGGTCGATGCTCTTCTAACGACAGATGATGCATTTCTACGCATGGCTAAAAAATTGGTGTCCGGCATTGTCGTGAATAACCCGGTAGATTGGTTGATGGAGGTGTTACGCAGTGAACGCTAATACAGCAGTTGACTACAGAAACCCTATTGAGGTTCGACGCATCGGTATTGACGCTTTGATCAATGCACTGGGACCTGTAGGCATGGTTTATTTCCTGCAGCAGTATGATCGTGGTCAGGGTGACTATACCGAGGAACGCAAGGTTCTTCTTGCTAATGAAAACATGAAGGATTTGCTACACGAACTGGATGCGCTGAGGCGAGAAAAAGCTCAAACTAACTAGAGACTATCCCCATTCACCTCCCCCCGCCTCCCTGGGGGGAGGCTTAATCATGTGCCTTGGATGCATTTACACTCGCTCAATACGGTAGTTGACACCGCCATTAAAGTGTTTTATAGTTGGGCTACCGGTAACAATTCGAAGGGAGCTGGAGACATGGAACATATAATCCAGGTATCCTGGGATTACGAAGCGCATGTCTGGTACGCCATTTGCGATAGTATCCCCATTGCGCTTAACGATGTGTCATTTGATACCTTGATAGACCGTGTAAGGCTTGCAGCGCCGGAGATGCTTGCCCTTAATGGTATACTAAAGCCTGACGACCGCCTCCTGATCAGAGCCGAAAGACGCGAACGAATCGCTTAATGGCTACCTATGAAAAAGCTGTTCGCGATATCCTGGTAAAGAATGGCTGTTACTTTGTCAGACACGGAAAAGGGGACCATGATATCTGGTATAGCCCAATTACAAGAAGGAAAGTAACTGTAGATGGGAAGATTCCTTCTCGACATACTGCCAACGCAGTGATGAAGCAAAGCGGTATAAATCATAGTTTCTAGCGCTCACCGCTCTAAGGAGCGGTTTTTAGTTAGGTAATCTACCAGATTTTCAAGAGCTGCCCATTGAGTTGACTTTTCGATTATCGACCAATCGCGGGAATCCAGTTCTATTATCAGCGAAACTGGATGATGATCATCGCATGACACATATCGACGGAGATTAAAACGCACCGCTCCTCACCTCCCCCCGCCTCCCTGGGGGGAGGCTTTGTCTTTCGTGGGCATGAATTGATTGATGTCAATCTTGAGGAAGTGACAAAGAGTTAATAGTTCATCACCCCTAAGAGGTCTGCGTCTGGTGTTTTTAGACGGACTAAGGCTTTGATATAGAGAATTCTTAGGAAGAGCTGTCTTTTTCGAGATCACAGTAATCGGAATTCCAAGCTCACGAATGAACTCACTTATAGCAAGAGTTACAGCATCATCATTATCCAAGAGATCACCTCGTTCTCTGTTTTTAAGAAGTACAGCGATTATATTCTTTATATTCAAGACTGTCAAGAGAAACCTAGCAATTTATTTCTGCGTTTCAAAGAAAGAGCACTTGACCCGATGAACTCTATGCTGTATCCTTAGCTTAGGAGGTGTGTTTATGTTTGATGTACCAAACAATCTTAAGCGGCTTAGAAAGGAAGCTGGATTGACCGTCGGTGCTGTGGTGGAGGAGCTAAAGGAAAGATACGGAATAGCCATTGCAACAAAAACCTTGTATGGGTGGGAAAACAACAGCTCCATCCCTAACGGTGATGCTTTCTTAGCTTTGTGTCAAATCTACGGTGTGTCAGACCCATTTACAGCCTTCTCCAGAGATAGCAATACTGTCATATTGAGTCGCAGGTCTTCGAGTCAAATATTTCAGAAGTATACAAGACTCCCCACAGAAAGCAGACGCTCGGTCGATCATATGATTAATGAAATGACGAGACAGAACGACCGCATTATCTCCCTGGAAGCTGCCCTAGAGGAAGTCTCCCAAGTCAGAGA
>WRDA01000144.1 GCA_009783675.1 Symbiobacteriaceae bacterium
ATCGACATAGTCATCAATGAAGCCAGGGAGCAGAAGAAGCTTTTACTATCCGAGGTTAAGAAAGCCGGCAGCTTGCGTGGTAAGGTAGTAATCAATCTTTTTTTTGAACCATCGACACGAACACGGTCTTCCTTTGAACTGGCTGGGAAGTATCTCGGAGCCGATGTTATCAACATCACCAGCAGCACTTCAAGTGTCGTCAAGGGTGAAACTCTGCTGGATACTGCTGTTACAGTCCGCATGATGGGCTGTGATGTCCTGGTTATCCGTCACAGTGCTTCCGGAGCGCCACATTTTCTGGCGGAGCATCTGGATTGCTCGGTAATCAATGCAGGTGATGGTATGCATGAACACCCCACTCAGGGTTTATTGGATCTCTTCACTATGTTGGATAAACTTGGCAGTATCAAGGGTAAGAAGGCAGTTATTCTGGGTGACGTGGCTCACTCCAGAGTTGCCAGGTCCAATATCTGGGCTTTGCTGAAATATGGTGCCGAGGTCACAGTTTGCGGACCAAAAACACTACTTCCAGTGGAAATTGGTTCACTTGGCGTTCAGGCGACCAGTGACACCGATACAGCACTCAGGGATGCCGAGATAATTAATGTCCTTAGATTACAACTGGAGAGACAGCGTGCCGGGCTCTTTCCCAGTATCAGAGAGTATCATGAGCAATGGGGTCTCGACAGGCGTCGACTGAACCTGGCTAAAGCGGGAGCTCTAGTCCTGCACCCGGGTCCGATGAACCGGGGAGTGGAAATCAGCAGCGAGATCGCCGACAGTGACCAATCCTTCATAGCAGAACAGGTGACAAATGGCGTGGCGGTTCGCATGGCGCTGCTTCATTTGCTGGTGGGGAGGGATAGCTGATGGATCAGTTCCTGTTCAAGGGTGGGCGTCTCTTCGATCCGGCTTTACACTTGGATCGGGAGGGTGATCTGCTGATTGCAGATGGCATTATCGTCAATATGGGAAACAGCGAGGATTGGGGAAATCTTCCCTCGACAGTTATAGATTGCCATGGTGAAGTGATCTGCCCGGGTTTTATCGATATGCATGTACATCTGAGAGAACCAGGTCAGGAGTATCGCGAGGATATCCTCAGTGGCAGCAGAGCAGCAGTAGCAGGTGGCTTTACTCAGATCTGCACCATGCCTAACACTCAGCCAATCTGCGACAACCGTGGTGTGGTCGAGTTTATTAAGATGCGCGGAAAGGAAGCAAATGGGGCCATAATTCACCCGGTTGCGGCTATCACCAAAGGTGAAAAGGGCGATGAACTGACAGAAATGGCTGAACTCTGCAGAGCTGGCGCAGTTGCCTTCTCCGATGACGGTAAACCTGTGATTAATGGCGAAATCATGCGTAACGCTTTGGAGTACAGCTCCATGTATAAGGTACCGGTAATCAGTCATCTGGAGGATCCGTTTCTCAGCGAAGGGCGGGTCATGCATCACGGAGCAGTATCTACCCGTCTTGGACTCAGGGGTATACCTGCTGCTGCAGAAGAAATCATGGCTTACCGTGACCTGCAGCTGGCTCAGTTGGTGGATGGTCAGATACATCTGGCGCATCTTTCCAGTCTGGGTACAGTTGCTTTACTGCGGGAGGGCAGGGCAAGAGGCATTAAAGCCAGTGGTGAGGTAACTGTTCATCATTTGTTGCTGACCGATGAAATTCTCCTCCGGCAGCCTTACGACACTAATGCGAAAGTAAACCCTCCCCTACGCACGGAGAGCGATCGTCAGGCTCTGTTGGAGGCACTGAGAGAGGGCCTTATTGAAGCGATCGTCACTGATCATGCACCGCATCACCTCGATGACAAAAGAGTCGAGTTCGATGCTGCCTCTTTTGGGATCTCCGGTTTGGACATAGCGGTGGCTTTATTACTTGGGAAGCTCGTTCGCTCTGGCTCTCTTTCTCTGGAACGAATGGTTACTTCCCTGACCGCGGGACCAGCCCGTATTTTAGGCTTTGAAAGACCCACTCTGCAGGTGGGATGCAAAGCGAACCTGACTTTTCTCGATCTCGAGCTGACCAGGAAGGTGGATCCCCTGACTTTTGTCTCGAAAGGAAGAAATATGCCCTATGCGGGTTGGGAGCTTACCGGATGGCCTGTCCGGACAGTGGTCGAGGGCCGTATAGCATATGATTCCGGTAAAACATTTTAGAGGGTGTAAGGGATGTACGATCAAAAGGGGCGTTTGACTCTGGCAGATGGCAAATCATTTTCAGGGACAATCCTTGGGGAGCAAGCAGAAGCCTGTGGTGAAGTTTGCTTCGTAACCAATATGACTGGCTATCTGGAGATAATAACCGATCCCTGCTCTGCCGGGCTTATCCTGGTCTTTACTTATCCCCTGATCGGCAACTATGGGGTGACTACTGCACATTCACGAGACATCAGAGCTTGGGCGAAAGCCGTTGTGGTCAGGGAGATCTGCTCTGATCCCAGCCATTTTGCTTGCGAAGGTACTCTCCAGAGTTATCTTTCGGATCAGGGAGTTCTCCTCCTATCCGGCGTTGATACCAGAGCGGTTGCCAGATACTTACGACAGAGCGGAAATCAGCAGGGAATTATCCTCGGTGAACAAGGTAAAGATTCTATGATCTCTGCCACGGGAGTTTCTTCTCCAGAGCAGCCATATGCTATTCCTGCCAGTCATCTCAGCTACATTCCTCCAGTTGGTACTCCTAAACGAGACTGCAAAATTGCAGTCTTTGACTTTGGAAGTGGGAATAATCTAGCCAGGGAACTATTAAAAGCAGGATTCTCAGTGGACCTATACCCACCTACCATCGCTGTGGACGAGATGATGGCTTGCAACCCCGCAGCACTGATGATATCTGATGGTGCAGGCGATTCAGCAACTTACATCAATCTGTCTAAATCTTTATTAGAAATTTGTGAGCAATTACCTGTTTTTGGGTTCGGTCTTGGCATGCATCTCCTGGCTGAAGCTTTTGGTATCTCGACTCATAAAATGCCGCTGGGGCATCGCGGAAGCAATTATCCGGTAATGGCTCTAGGTAAAAATTTAGATGAATCAGAGACTCAACTCACTTTGATTAATCAGGTGTCTGATAACGTCTCAGCCAGGCAGTATCAGGAAAGAAAAGCGGCTCTCTATTCGACCACGACGCAGAACCACGGGTACAGCATATGTGAAGAAAGCTTGGAAGGAACGGAGTGGGAAGTCACTCACAGACATCTGCATGATTATGGGATCGAAGGAATGCGTCACACCAGGTTACCCCTGTGGGGACTGCAGTACTTCCCCGATTGTTCGGTAGAAACCCTGGAGGAGAAGGCTGAACTGTCCTCCTTCTGGCGCAGCATCGAACAAACAGGAGAGAGGAGCAGATAAAGTCTATGCCTCGTAAACCCCATCTGAAGAAAGTCATGGTCATAGGTTCCGGGCCGATTGTGATTGGTCAGGCTGCAGAGTTTGATTACGCCGGCACTCAGGCCTGCCGTGTTCTTAAGGACGAGAACATCGAGGTGGTTCTGGTAAACTCGAATCCGGCGACGATTATGACCGATGCTGAGATCGCCGATCACACCTATCTCGAACCTCTCAGTGAGGAGATGCTGACCCAAATAATCGAAAGAGAACGCCCTCAGGGTCTTTTGGCAACCCTGGGAGGGCAGGTAGGTCTGAATATGGCTTTGCGCCTGAGTTCTTCAGGTATCTTACAAAAGTTTGATGTTACCCTGTTGGGCACACCACTGGAAGCGATCGAGCGTTCAGAGGATCGACAGATGTTCAAGGATACTATGGAAGAAGCCGGCCAACCGGTTTTAGAGAGTTATGCGGTGCAAACTGTAGCAGAAGCCATCCCATTGGCTGCGAGAATAGGCTATCCCATAATTATACGTCCGGCATTTACTCTGGGAGGAACAGGCGGAGGCTTCTGTCACCATGAGGGGGAGCTTACAGAGCTCTTACCAATTGGGCTAGCTGCGAGTCCCATTGGTCAATGCCTCATCGAACGTTCGCTCAAGGGCTGGAAAGAGATCGAGTTTGAAGCGATTCGTGATAGTAAGGATACCTGTCTCACGGTCTGCTCCATGGAGAATGTCGACCCTTTAGGTATTCATACCGGTGATTCAATTGTGGTAGCACCAACTCAGACCTTATCTGATAAAGACTATTCGCTGCTGAGAAATGCGGCTATCAGTATCATTCGTGCTTTGGGTATCGAGGGTGGCTGCAACGTCCAGTTCGCACTTAATCCTCATAGTCAGGAGTACTATGTCATAGAGGTTAATCCTCGTGTAAGTCGCTCATCGGCTTTGGCTTCCAAAGCCACCGGGTATCCGATTGCCAGAGTCGTTTCCCTTATTGCTTTAGGCTATACCTTAGATGAGATAGCTAATCCTGTGACTGGATCGACTACTGCTTGCTTCGAGCCAGCGATCGATTATGTAGTCTGTAAGATACCTCGCTGGCCTTTCGACAAATTCAGCGCTGCCAACCGCCAGTTGAACACGCAAATGAAGTCTACTGGTGAGGTTATGGCAATCGGTCGCTCTCTTCCGGAGGCTTTACA
>WRDA01000145.1 GCA_009783675.1 Symbiobacteriaceae bacterium
AGCACACCATCTTCGGCAAAGTTACCGAGGGCATGGATCTGGTGGATGCTATCGTCGAAGGTGATGTGATGACGAAGGTCAGCATCATCGAAGAGGATTAATCACACTAGCCGAAACGTGCGAGGGGATCACTTGTTTTCCCCGAAGCAGGTTTCGGGCTAGAGAAGGGATGGCGTCGATTTGAACCCTGCGCGCATGAAATCTCTGGTCAGTGCAGCTCTGTTGACTGCTGCAGTAGTGGTAGCTACCGGCGCAGTCCCCATTCCTCTCCCTGGTAGTGGTTATGGAAACGCCGGGGATGCCTTCGTCATCATGGCTGGCTGCATTCTCTCACCCTTCTGGGGTGGTCTGGCTGCAGGTATTGGTTCGATGCTGGCAGATCTGCTCCTGGCCAGTGCCGCCTATGCTCCTGCTACCCTGGTTATCAAGGGCCTGATGGCGATCGTCGCTGGCTTCACCTATCGACGCCTAACTCGTAGCAAGGTAGGTCTCCCCCTGACGATTGGCCTGGCTGCACTGCTGGCCGAGACCATCATGGTGCTTGGCTATTTCCTCTACGAACTCTTCCTCTTCGATGGGGTTATCGCCACTGTCAACTTGATGGGGAATGTCGCTCAGGGCGTAGTAGGGTTGCTCTTAGCCGTCCTCTTATTACCGACCCTGCTGACCAGGAGTGGCATCATCGATATGCTGGGCTTCAATCCTGATGAGTCAGGTTAATCATATCAGGCGTTTCGATCTGGACATCATGCGCTCCTGGCTCTGCAATGCGGTGATGCTCGGGCATGTCTTCGGCATCCTGGTGCCCCTCTATGGGATGGAGCAAATACGGGCCTCTACCTTTCTGGCTATTCTAAGTTCCTATATTCGCATCAATGTTCCCGGGTTTCTCTTCCTCGCCGGTTACCTGGTTCTCCTTAATAAAAAAAGATTCGATGCCAGGATCTTCCTGAGTTCACGTGCCCGCAGCACTTTGCCACTCTATCTGATCTTTGCATCGCTTTATTATGCCAATAATTATCTGTGGCTGGAGGGGTTTAGAGGACTGCCCGATCGTCTCTTCGGGGGTACCGCCAGTTATCACCTGTATTTCATTCCCATCAGCCTGCAGCTCTATCTCTTAACCCCTCTCCTGGTGCAGGCGATCAGGCACTGGCCCAAGCTGACCCTGGTATGTTCTGCAATCGTCAGTTATGGTTATACCGTGGCACAGATTATGGTGGCTCCCCGTCTGGATAGGGTTTACTGGTGCCTGCCTTACCTTATCTACTACTGTTGGGGCCTGTATGCAGCCTCCTCGGAGACTGGCCTCTCGGGACGCCTGACCAGGCATCCTCTGACCTGGCGGGGGATCGGCGGTCTCTGCACGGCTTTCCTTATCAGCGCCATTCTCTACGGAGGGGGAATCCATCTCGCTGCCTACGCCGCCATCGTGCCAATACCCAATCCCTGGTATAGTTACCTGCTTTGTGCCTTAGAGTACCTGAAATGCTGTCTGGGTATCTTCACCGCTCTGCAGCTGGCTATGCTCCTGGCCAGGCGCTATCAGGACTCGGCGCTTTGGCAACGCAGCATAACCTTCGCCAGCAGGAACAGTTACTTCGTCTATCTGGCTCATCCCTTTATGCTGATGTGGCTCTATCAGATACCCTTCTTCGCGCTTCACCCTCAGTGGCTGCTCCTGGTTTTCCCGCTGGTGATGTGGCTGGCGACCTGGGGCTGGATCACGCCTCTGCGTGGGTTTAGGTCAACATTTGATAGACTCTCTGCTTGATCTCGATCTGCGTGAGCAGCCAGTTGCGATCGCGCCTGGCAACCGGAGTGGTTACAGGCAGATCGGCGACGATGCCGGCAGGACTGCCGCTTAAGATCAGGATGCGATCCGAGAGGAGGACGGCTTCTTCGATATCGTGGGTGACCAGGATGATGGTGCGTCCCAGCGCTTCCCGCATGGTGATCAGCCATTCCTGCATACGGTTACGGGTCAGGGCATCCAGGGCACCGAAAGGTTCGTCTAAGAGCAGGATATCAGCCTGACAGAGGAAGGTACGCAGAAAGGCAGCCCTTTGCCTCATACCTCCCGAAAGTTGCCCTGGGTAGAGATGGCCTGTACCCGCCAGCCCGAAAGGCTCCAGCAGAGTTTCCGCTCGCTGCAGAGCCTCTTTTTTATCTCTGCCCTGAATATCGGCGAAGAGACAGGCGTTTTGCAAGACGGTACGCCAGGGCAGCAGCAGATCATCTTGGGGCATATAGGCAAAATGATGTCTGGCAGCCGGTTGTCCTTCGCAAAGGATCACAGCTTGGGGGCAGGGCAGCAGGCCGGCTATGATATGCAGGAGGGTGCTCTTACCACAGCCGGAGGGGCCAAGGAGAGTCACGAACTGGCCCTGGGCGACGCTGAAAGAGACATCCTCCAGGACTGGAGCTCCGCCGTAGGAGTAGGAGAGATTCTGCAGGTGCAGCTTGGCAAGGGGTTCCATCACGTTCCTTTTCGGATTAAGGCAGCCAGGCGTTGCTGAAAGCCCGGTCGCTGGCAACTGAGGTGGTGATGAGTCCCGCTTCGACCATGAAGGCGGTATAACTATCCCAGACTTCTGTACGCATCTCTCCCCAACGGGGAGCATCATCGATATAACGAGGGGCGAGCCATTCCTGGCTCTTCTCTAAAAAGGTCGGATCGTACTCCGGAATATGCTTGGCCAGGATGGCGGCTGATCCCGGAGGATCGTCGACACAATCCTGATATCCCCGAGCGGTAGCGGCCAGAAAGCGACTCACCATCTCCGGGTTAGCGGCGATGACCTCCTCGGAAGCGATCAGGACAGGGGTATAATAGTCCAGGGCTGGATGCAGATCGATCAGGGGGAGATAGGTCAGAGGGAAACCGTCCTGTTCTGCCTGCACGCCATGCCAGGCGTAGTAGATCCAGATGATATCCACATTGCTCTGCAGAGCAGGATAAGTAGCCTCGCCAGTGGAGACCAGGCGCAGTTTGCTAAAATCGGCACTGGCTCGTTCCATACAGGCCTGGATGACTGCTTCCTCGGCAGGAGATCCCCAACCTGCGTAGACCTTACCTTCAAAGTCGGTGACCGAGTCGATGCCCTTGGGAGCGTAGGAGGCGAAGCCGGAAGTATTATGCTGGATGATGGCGGCGATGGCTCGAATGGGTAGCGGATCCTCAGCCGCCAGAGCGTAGATGACATCCTCCTGATAGCTCACGCCGAAGGTGCCTTTGCCCGTAGCAATCAGTGTAGCCGTGGCACCTTCGCTGGGCTGCAGAATCTCCACGGACAGACCTTCCTGTGTATAATAGCCCTTTTCCAGAGCGACATAGAGCCCGGTGTGATTGGTATTAGGGAGATAGTCCAGGATGACGCTGACTTTGCTGAGTTCCTGCACCGGAGTGCCGGAAGGTGTCTGGGGATTCACCGGCTGATTGCAACCAGCGAGGAGCATAGCTGTGATGATGATTAAAGCAACGCGTTTCATGAATAACTTCCTTTCGACTTGAACTAGTTCTTTGCCTCTGTCATTGTGGGTAGCCGCGTCGTGGGTTGCGCCACTCGCCCTCCACTCCTAAATCCTATATCCTATATCCTATATCCTATATCCTATATCCTCGCTCCCATCGTCTTACGCAAAAGGGAGAATGCAAAGTTCAGCAGGATGCTTAAAGCAATGATCACGATAATCACGGCGAAGACCCGGTCCAGCATGTAGGCGTTCTTCACCCTGAGCATGTAAAAACCCAAGCCTCCTTCGCCGCCAAGCCATTCACCCACCACGGCGCCCAGGACGCTGTAAGTGGCGGCAACATGCAACCCGGTAAAGAGGGAGGTTAATGCGGCAGGGATCTTGACCAGGGTGTAGATCTGCAGCGGCTTGGCTCCCATCTGGCAGATCAGGTCGACCAGGCGATGATCAACCTCTCCCAGACCATCGGCGAAGCCTATGGCCACGGGGAAGAAGCACATCAGAGCGATGGTGACGATTTTTGGCGCCAGCCCGAAGCCCAGGTAAATGATGAAGAGGGGTGCCAATACCAGCATTGGGATGGACTGGGAAGCGATCAGCAGAGGATGGACCAGGCGGCGAAAGAGGGGGAGAGCATCCATGGTTATGGCCAGCAGGCAGCCGAGGAGGGCGGCAATAGCCAGGCCGAGGAGAGCTTCTCCCAGGGTGATCAGGGTATGTCCGGCTAAAACTTGGCGCTGCGTCCATAGAGCGGACAGGACTTTCGAGGGTGCCGGCAACACATAGAGAGGGATGGCATAGATGCGAACCACAGCCTCCCAGAGAAGCAGCAAGCCGGTCACCGGAATCAGGGGCAGCAGTCGCTGCATTCGTAAACCCATGATACACCTCACACCATCCGTTTTCAGGACATGCGCCTGAAAACGGGCATTCTTTACCGGGGGTCCTCAGGGGGGATGGATACCCCCTGACTTCTACAGATATCCCCTTGGCGCAAAGCGCCTCCGCCTTCTTCCATTCTCAGGACATGCGCCTGAGAATGGGCATACTCAGCGGGGGTTACTCAA
>WRDA01000146.1 GCA_009783675.1 Symbiobacteriaceae bacterium
ACGAAAGACATTCGCGGTCATGGCGATGATCGGAACCTCTTGAGCGTGGGGTGTATCCAGTCCGCGAATAGCTCTGGTCGCATCGTAACCATCCATTTCAGGCATCTGAACATCCATGAAGATTAGATCATACTTTGCAGGATCGGCGGCGAACATCTCCACTGCCAGCTTGCCATTTTCCGCCCATTCGATATTCAGGTTGGTCGGTTCCAGGAGCGCCAGGACGATTTCGCAGTTTATTTTGACATCCTCGGCCAATAAAATTGTGTGTCCGGTGAAGTCATCACTATCCTCTTCGAATCCCGGTCTCTCCACGATATTACTGTTACCAACGCACTCGTTGATGATTTCCCAAACGGCGTTAGGGAAGAGGGGTTTAGCCAAAAATTTATGCACGCCAACTTCTCTGGCTTCGGTTTCGACGATAATCCAATCTGTGGAGGAATAAATGATGACGATAGGCTTCTGTGATTTGACCCGAATCCTACGTGCCAGTTCACCGCCATTCATCTCTGGTAACCTCCAGTCGATGAAGAAGATATCGTAGTTATTATCTACACTGACCAGGGTAAGGGCGTCATCACCGCTGGAGGTCGTCCGGCATTCAATCCCCCAGGTATCCGTCAGGGACTCGAAGAGGTCACGGATTTCCGGTTCGTCATCGACCACCAGAATGCTCAGATGACCCCAGTTGGTCTGCTGTTCATCCAGTTGCTGTTGATCAGGAGTCGCTAGCTGCAGAACCACGGTAAAAGTAAAGGTCGATCCATTCCCCGGTTCTGAATCTACAGTTATGTCTCCATCCATCAGCTTAACGATCCGTTTGGAGATGACCAGACCTAAACCGGTACCGCCGAACTTACGGGTAGTGTCGGCTTCAGCCTGTTCGAAGGATTGGAAAAGACGTTGCTTTTGCTCATCGGTGATACCTATACCGGTATCCGTGACGCTGATCTGCAGTCGACAGTGGCCGTTCTCGGTGCTGATCATCTTAGCATTAAGGCGGATGGTGCCTTCATCAGGGGTAAACTTGACCGCATTAGAGAGCAGATTGGTAATCACCTGAGCAAGCCTCTGGTCGTCACCAATGAGAACCACCGGAATATCCTTATCAATGCTGACATACAACTTCTGACGACGCTCGTCGGCACGTAAAATTATGATATCGGCTACTTTCTGCAGCATCTTCTCGAAGTTGAAGCTGATTGGCGACAGCTCAAACTTATCTGCTTCGATCTTGGACATATCCAGCACATCGTTAATAATCCTCAGCAGATGCTTGGAGGCTTCGTTGATCCTGCTGATTGCGTAATCCTTGCGCTGTACATCATCAGTTGCCTCGGCAATGGAGGTCATGCCAATGATTGCATTCATCGGAGTGCGAATTTCGTGGCTCATATTGCTTAGGAAGGTGCTCTTGGCTCTGGTCGCCACTTTAGCTTCCTCCAGGGCTTCCGAGAGAGCCTGCATGAACCTTTGCTCGGTAAGCAACATGCGTTGGATAAACCAGACGATGAGAGCTACGACGATAATATAAGAAGCCAGCAACAGGACCAGGATTATAGAAGACATCTGAGAAAGGGTCTGCTCCAGCTCGGAGACCAGGTTATTGGACCAGATATAGCCAATAACCTCCCCACCACGTTCGATGGGCAGCATGGCATTCATGATGTTACCCCGTACCATGGTGCCCATGGTAACCTCCGACCTGCCGGAGACCATAACCCTCCTGCCGGGATGATCCGCTCCGATGGGGGATCCCACCGTACTCTGATAAACTTCAGAGGGCCCATATGTCAGGATGGCGTCCAGGGCGCGGGAATAATAACCCACGCCGAGTCCATCCGAGGACAAAGCTACCTGATCAGTTATCTTACGCAGCGCTTCGTTCAGAGTAGCTATCTTTTCCTCACGAGAGGCATCCAACATCCCTGCATCCCGTAAAATCTCGTCGTAGCCGCCATCGGTAAGTTGGGAGTCCAGCACTTTTGCGAAGGCCAGAAGATTATCTCTCTTCTGATCGTAAAAGATGTTCTCATTAACATAGCTCGCGATATACCAGATAGATACAAAAGGAATAAAAAGGCACAAGGCGAGTATGAGTATCGTTTTACCGTGGTGTTCCAGAATGCTAATCTTAGCCACACTGGCACTCCCTTCGCGTGAAATACTGTGACCTTTGTTATGAATGCTTACTACATCGCTTTATGATTAATATTCGCCGTTGATGAGATCTATCCTGCGTAACAACAAGCCAACTATCAGTAACAATAACCCATAGAGGGGTACAGCCCATCTGAGGGCAGTATTTCCTCCGGTGTTGGGAAGAACCGGTTCGAACACTGGTACAACTTCACGGATAACCGTCCAGGTTTCGCTATCACTATCCCAGATCCAGATTCCACTGGGAATCTCCATGCTGAAGCTAATATCATAGAAGAGCCATTGTTGCTTCTCTTCATCCCAGACCCATCTGCCCAAGGGATGACCGCCTTCTTCACTGAAGACCATAATCTCTAAAGGATCGCCTTCGAGAGTAACATAGGTTCCTTCGATTGTCGGCGGGAGAACATAACCTTCTCCGAGAGGTATGGAGAGGTCGCTGTTGTTTCCCGTATCAGGCGGCGTGCCAAACTCGATCTGACCATCCCCGTTGGGAGTGGACTCACTCGTCTGATCCTGCGCCTGGCCAGGCGGGGGAGTTTGCTCCTCAGTGGAGGAATCGGAGGTGGGAGGATCCTGAACAACTCCAGGGTCATCATCAGTCGAGATTGAAGTATCTTCCAAAGTGTTCTCCGGAGGATCTTCATCTCCGGTGCCATAACCTGCATCAGGTGGAGATGTGATCGAGACGGGAGCTATCACCGGATTGAGGATAGGGTTTCCCGCCGGAGGATTGCTGTATGTGTTGTGAAAAACCGGATCGCTGTCCCCCAGAATGGCTGACACAATCTGTAGTTCACCGGTAACAGGATCGGCAGTCACCGTCACTACCAGAGGGATGATCTTGGTATCCAGCACCGTTCTGGTAATGTCTAAGGGCAGCTGAGTTACCTCCAGATTATAAACCCCTGGCTGAGCGAATACAACAGGTGTGAAAGATAAAATGCCGCCAGATTCATTGTTGGCAGTAGCCAGGATCGCTCCTGTCAGAGGGTCTTTGATGATAAACTCAAATTCTGCGTCTCGCATGCCTCTGCCACTGAGAGTCACGGCGATCTCCACCGGTAACTCCACCGATTTAGGTATGTAGCGATTGATGAAGGTTGCATACTCATCCTCAGTCAGCAGACGTCCGGTCACCTCGAAGAAAGCCTCCAGGTCACCGGTAGTCTGGTTCTGTCCGATGATGACGTTGACGATCAGCTCCCGCTCATCATAAGTGACCCGATCGGCTGCTCCGTCACTCTGAGTTATCTTAAAGCTGAATACCTGGCCAATATCGTCTTCCGTAAAAGTGAAGGCAGAATAGGTAATAAAACCATCCTCATCGTTGTGACTGACATAGACCTCGCTGCCGCCCTCCCCGTCGGGAGCCAGGAGTGTGAACTTCGTCACATCTTCCTCATTCATGGCTCGGCCTTCCATGATCACCTGCAGAGGCAGGAAGACCTCGATGGGCAAAGGATTATACTTGTTAGCGAAGATCATGGGGACATCGGGATCGTAAGTCACCTCGGTGGAAAGCTTACCTGTGATGGAATCCTGGCTAACCGTCACACTTACCTCTATGCCACGATCGTCATAGCTGATTCTCTCATCATCGCCTGCCAGTTCATATGCCGTGAGCTGATGAACCCCCAGCTGCTCATCGCTGAAATAGACGCCAAAGTAGAAGCTTCCTGAAGCATCGTTTTGGGCTCTGTCAATCTCCTTGCCATCACTGTCAAATAACACGAAGTAAAACTCACGGTTCCGGATATCTCGACCAGCCATGGTTTTCGTTCCTTCGATGATGGCTCCGCCTTCGGGAGGAGTATATCTGTTGGTAAAAGCCGGTGTAGTAAGGCCGGGAGTATAGGTCACCTGAGGCACGATCTTCCCGCTGTTGTAGTCTTGACTAACCACGATCTGCACCTGATAGCTGAAGGCGTCGTAGAGGATGCCATCGGCAGTACCTGCTATCTCCGACATCGTGTAGTGATAAATTTGTCCAACATCCGTAGGAGTGAAGGTCAGCCCGCTGAAGGTCACGCTACCAAACTCATCGTTGAACCCCTGGGCTGCCTCCATGCCTGTAACATTGGCAACCAGAGAGAATGCAAACTCCCCGGGAATCATGGCCCGACCTCGCAGATTCTTGCTCACGGCCAACTCCAAGGTCATGGCTTCGGGAGTAAAGGTGTTGACGAAATCTAAGCTGCCGCCAGCGCTTATCTGTGGCGTAGCGACTAATAATCCGTCGTCCTCATTTTGGGTAACGATTACGGTCAGTTCATAGCGCACAGGATCATAATAGATGCCTTCGCCGGTAAAGCTACATTCCTGGTAGACTACATAGGTATAAGTACCTGTTTTATCATAGACCAGGGAAGCGAAGGG
>WRDA01000147.1 GCA_009783675.1 Symbiobacteriaceae bacterium
ACAGACGAGTTTCAAGCTTCCTCCTTCTTCCCGCCAACGCCAAGGGCGCAGCATATGCTGCGCCCTTTTTGTCCGCCTCTCGTGCCCGTCGTCCGCCTCTTAGGTGTTCTCGTCCTCGTTGACGGCGATGCTTTGGTGGCGTTCTCTGCCCATTGCTTCGTCGATGGTCCCACCTGCGGTGGTAAACTGGCTGTTGTAGAGATCGGCGTAAAACCCTCTCTTGTTCAGTAACTCCTGATGGCTGCCCTGCTCGATAATGTCGCCTTCATTGATCACCAGAATCAGGTCGGCATTGCGGATGGTCGACAGGCGGTGAGCGATGACAAAGGAGGTGCGTCCTTTCATCAAAGTGGCCATAGCTTCCTGTATCTGCTGCTCGGTGCGGGTATCGACGGAACTTGTCGCCTCGTCCAGGATCAGGATCGTGGGATCCGAAAGCAGGGCGCGAGCGATAGTCAGAAGTTGCCTCTGACCCTGGGAGAGATTCGTCGCTTCCTCGTTGAGCACCGTGTTATAGCCTTCAGGCAGGGTGCGGATGAAGTGGTCGGCTCTGGCTGCCCTGGCTGCCCTGACGATCTCTTCATGGGTGGCATCCAGCTTGCCGTAAGCCAGGTTGCTGGCGATGGTGTCATTATACAGCCAGGTATCCTGTAGCACCATGCCAAACATGGAGCGCAGTTCGCTGCGCTTAAGGTCCCGAATATCGGTGCCGTCGATGGAGATCGTGCCCTCTTGAATCTCATAGAAACGCATCAGCAGATTCACCAGAGTCGTCTTGCCGGCGCCGGTTGGTCCCACGATGGCGACCATCTGTCCTGGGGTAATGTCGAAGGAGAGCTTTTTGATTACCGGAGTTTCGCTGTAACCAAAATGGACGTCTCTGAAAGAAACTGCTCCTTTGGGATCAGACAGGGTGATAGCCTCTTTGGCATCCTCCTCCTGCTCGGGTTCGTTCAGCAGCTCGAAGACGCGCTCGGCAGCGGCGACAGTAGATTGCATAATGTTGGCAATCTGCGCCGTCTGGGTCAGAGGTTGGTTAAACTGGCGACTGTATTGTAAAAAGCTCTGGATCTTGCCGATGGTCATGGTGCCCTGGGTGGTCATGATGCCACCGAAGATACAGATGATCACATAGCCAAGGTTGCCTACCAGATTGATCAGAGGCATGATGATGCCACTCATGAACTGGGCGCGCCAGCCATTGGTGTAGAGCTCCTCGTTTATCTCGGCGAAACGCTCGATGTTATCTCGCTCCCTGCCGAAAGCCTTGACCACCACATGACCGGTGAGCATTTCTTCCACCAAACCATTTAACTGACCAAGGGTGCGCTGCTGAGCGACGAACAGGGGTTGGGAACGCTTGGTTACCTGGGTGGTGATGATCAGGCTGAGAGGGATGGTCAACAGCGTCACCATAGTCATCTGAGGTGAGATGGAGAGCATCATATACATGATGGAAACGATGCTGACCACCGAATGGATGATCTGGTTTAAAGATTGCTGCAGGGATGAACTGATGGTATCCACATCGTTAACCACGCGGCTGAGGATCTCGCCATGGGTGCGCCCATCGTAGTATTTCAGGGGCAGACGCATCAGTTTAGCATCCACATCGGCACGCAGGTTACGAACAATACGCTGGGAGAGACCACTCATTAAAAACTGCTGAGCATAGTTGAGGCAGGCAGTCCCAAGATACAAAGAAGCCAGCACGGTAAGGATATTTTGCAAAGCGATGAAGTCTACCCGTCCAAACTGTTTCAGACTGGTGACGATGGCATCGGTGGCCTGGCCCATGACCTTCGGGGAGTTAGCCTGCAGGATGGTGCTGACAATCGTCAGGCACATCACCATGCCGATGAGCAGGAGGAAGGGGCGAATGTAGGTTATCAGGCGCAGCAGGGTGCCTTTGAAGTCTTTGGCTTTCTCTCCGGGCATCATACCCCGCATGGGACCATGACCGCCTCCGGGACCTCGCATTACCCTGACTCGACCACCTCCGGGGCGAGTAGCATTTGGGTCGTTGCCACCCAAACCCTTACGTCGGGTAGTAATCTTTTTATCTTCGTTGCTAATGATATCCACTCTCCCTAAATCCTAGATCCTAAATCCTATGGCGGCAGGATGCCGCCTCTACGCAATTTCCTCTTCCGATAACTGAGAGCGTACGATCTCCAGATAAACGCTGCAGGAGGCCAGCAGCTCCCGGTGGGTTCCCTGTCCTGCCAGCTTGCCGTCGTCCAAGACCAATATACGGTCGGCCTGCATGATAGTGCTCACCCTCTGGGCGATGATCAGTTTGGTGGCAGAGGCCGTAGTCTCGTGAAGCGCCTGCCGCAGAGCCACATCCGTCTTGTAATCCAGGGCCGAGAAACTGTCATCGAAAACCAACAAACGCGGTCGCCGTACCAGGGCTCTGGCGATGGATAAGCGCTGTTTCTGACCGCCGGAGAAATTGTTACCGTTTTGGGCGACGAAAGCTTCCTCTTTCTCGGGTAGAGCCGTGACGAAATCCTCAGCTTGGGCGATCTGCAATGCCAGTAGGCGCTGATCTTCATCGGCTGTATCGTTGCCGTAGAGCAGGTTTTCGGCGATGCTGCCGGAAAAGAGCATGGCTTGCTGAGGGATGTAGCCAATCTGCTGGCGTAAGTCCTCCAGGGACAGCTTACGGATATCGATGCCGTCGATATATACGATCCCCGATTCCACATCGAAGAAGCGCTGAATCAGATTAGCGACGGTCGTCTTGCCGGAACCGGTGCTGCCGATTATAGCCACCGTCTCTCCCGGTCTGGCTTCGAAGGAGATTTCCTCCAGGGCAGGCTGCTCACCACCTGGATAGCGGAAGGTAACTTTATCGAAGAGGATGTGCAGGCCCTGGTCAGTGACGGGCAGAGTTTGAGGTTCATCGGGATCGTGGATCTCCACCTGGGTCTCCAGAACTTCCACGATGCGGTTAGCCGAAACCATCACTCGTGGCGCCATGACGAACATCATCGAGACGTTCATCAGGGAGAAGAGGATGGTCATCATGTACTGGGTGAAGGCCATTAGATCGCCGATCTGCAGGAACCCGGCATCGATGTTACGAGCGCCAAACCAGACGACGGCGATGACCGCGGCATTGATGATCAGCATCATCATAGGCATCATCATGGCCATAATCCGCTGCACTTTAATATTGTTGCCGGTGAGGTCGAAGTTGGCCTCGTTGAAGCGAGAGCTCTGATACTCCTCCCGAGAGAAGGCCCGCACCACCCGGACTCCGCTTAAACCCTCCCGCAGCACCTGATTTAGGCGGTCGATGAGCTTTTGGCCGATGGAGAAGAGGGGTATTGCGCGTCTCTGCACCAGAACGATCACGGCCACGACGAAGGGAATGGCTATGACGATAACCGTCATCAGCTGAACATTTTTATTCCAGGCGTTGATGATCGCTCCCACCATAGAGATAGGAGCGCTAATAGCCATGCGCTGAGCCATCAGCACGACCATCTGCATCTGTTGGGTGTCGTTGGTCGTACGGGTGATCAGAGAGGCGGTGCTCAGCTTGTCGAACTCAGCTTGGGAGAAGCTCTCCACCTTCTGGAAGATGGCATTACGCAGGTCGCGAGCCGCACTGAGGGCGTTATGTGAAGAAAAATAAGCCGCTGCGATGGAACAGGACATGGAGAAAAGCGCTACCCCCAGCATGATGCCGCCGGTGCGCATGATGAAATCGGTATCACCGTTACTGACACCCTTGTTGACGATCTCGGACATCAGGTTTGGCAGCTGCAGTTCAGCCATGATCTGGCAGAAGACCAGAACCATAACCAGGCAGATGCTCTTCAGATAGGGTTGTAAGAAACGTGCGAGTATTTTCATTTAACGACCTTCCTTAGTCTGTAGACAATTGTTGGCGCAATTAACCATGCGACGGAGCAGGGCGATTAACTGGGAGGCATTATCTTCACCGAAGCACTGCAATAACTTTTCCACTCGCTGACGATGCAGTTTGATCTGTTCCTGGAGGGTTTCATCACCCTTGGGAGTCAGGCGTACCCGAACGATGCGACGGTCCTTACTGTCTCTGGTGCGTTCCACCAGTCCGCTGTTCTCCAGGTCATTCAGCATCAGAGTAACCGTAGGAGCCGCCAGGCGTAGTTCGGAAGCAATTCCCGATTGACTGACCGGATCACTGCCTTCATATTCCTGTCTGTGCAGAAAACCCAGGAGGAAGAAGCTGCGGTGAGGGAAGGAGTTACTCTCGGGATGAACGGATGGCTGAGGCCGCATGACCATGCCATAAGCATGGCTGAATTTCATCAGCTCGCTGACCAGGTCGTCTTCGTCCAGATGGTGAGTCTTGCGGTGGCTCATGGGATCACCTCTTCCAATATTCCTTTGCCTGGTAAATAGTTTTAGGGGCAAATACTTTGCACAGCAAATTATACTCCCGAAGTAACGATTGTCAAGGATTCAGACTATGAACTAAATGTGACTAGGTCAAGGGGGTATCTGTGCCCCCTTGAGTAACCCCCGG
>WRDA01000148.1 GCA_009783675.1 Symbiobacteriaceae bacterium
ACTGGTGGACATGTCAGCGAAGGGGCAGTAGGAGGAGGCAGCGGGATGACTGCCTTTGGTTATAAAGGAGGCATAGGCACCTCTTCTCGGGTTCTCCCTGGTGGTCTGGGAGGCTTCACGGTGGGCATGCTGGTCATGGCAAACTTTGGAGGACCACAGGATCTCCTGATTGCAGGAATCCCGGTAGGAAGAATGCTTCAGCAGGGTCAAAGTGAAGAAAATTCTTCAAAAGCACGAAACGCAGTAAACTCAGGTGATGGTTCCATCATGATGATCATGGCTACCGATGCTCCTCTTTCCAGTCGGCAGTTGCTCCGACTGGCCAAACGAGCTCCTCTGGGCTTGGCTCGCACAGGTTCAACCGCCTCACACGGTAGTGGGGATTTTGTGCTGGCTTTCACTACTGCGGAACGAATTCCACACCAGAAGCCCGGAGCCGAGTTGTTTCGTCCTGTTATGAGGTTATATGAAGATAGTCAGGTCCTGACTGCTCTCTTTACTGCCGCTATCGAAGCGACGGAGGAGGCTATTTATAATGCACTGTGTATGGCAGAGACTACCAGAGGATATCAGAACCATATCAGAGAAGCCTTACCTCTAGGGGAAGTCAGAGCCATTTTGAGTAAACACAAGCGCTTGATAGAGAAATGATGGGAGGAAAGTTTATGTCAGATTCTGCAGAATTGGTTCATGTGCTCAGAGGACCGATGATAGAGGCTATACATAAGGGAGATATTGCAGTGGTGGATGCACACGGTGATCTGATAGCCTGGTGTGGGTCTCCGCGAGACAAAAAGGCTTACTGGCGTTCTTCTGCCAAACCTTTTCAGGCAGTACCTATTGTAGAGAGCGGCGCCATCGATGAGTTTGGCCTGGCTGAGAACGAACTGGCGCAAATGTGTGCTTCTCATGCAGGTGAAGACATTCATGTCTCCACGGTAAGGGGTATCCTGGCTAAAATAGGTTTAGATGAGAGCTATCTTCAATGTGGGATCCATTATCCATCCCATATGCCCACCCAACTGCGCATGATCAAAGAAGGGATTCCGGCAACTGAAGTTCACTGTAACTGTTCGGGAAAGCATTCAGGCATGCTGGCGCTTTCCCAAATGATCGACGCTGACCCGAGAACTTATACGGAACTGTCTCATCCGGTGCAGCAAAGGGATTTGGCTTCAGTTGTGGACTTCACTGGTGTTGCTCAGGATGAGATCATAATCGGCATCGATGGATGTGGAGTTCCGGTGCATGGCCTTTCTGTTTATGCCATGGCAAGAGCATGGGCACGTCTCGCTGATCCAAGGGAGATGTCGCCTAGTCGTCGCAACGCAGCGACCAGAGTACGTGAGGCAATGATGCATAATCCTTACCTCATAGCCGGTGAGGGGAGAAACTGCACACTCTTGATGCAAGCACTTCCAGAACGGCTAGTTGCCAAGAGTGGTGCAGACGCTGTTTATTGTTTTGGCTTACCGGAAAAAGGCTGGGGCGTCGCCATGAAAATTGCTGATGGAGGTAGTCGAGCAGTTTCTACGGCTGTAGTCAACACATTGCGACAGCTTGGATTGTTCACTGATTCTGAGTTACAGCCCTTATCACATCTGGAGAGCACTACCCTTTATAACCATCGTCATGACATGGTGGGCAAGGTTCAGCCAGTCTTTAAACTGGAATGGGCATAAAATGAAGCGGGAGAAGCAAATGCCTGCAGGTCAGGGAGTCTGCCAGGATAACTCCGCTCTCTGTATGGGCATAGAACTGGGATCGACACGCATTAAGGCTGTTTTGATCGATGCCAGTTATCGCACAGTCGCCTCAGCTTCCTTCCTGTGGGAGAATCGTCTTGATGATGGCTATTGGACTTATCATCTGGATGATGCCTGGACAGGCATCCGGGATGTAGTGCAACAGCTTGGTAAAATAGCTCCCCTTGAGAAGGTAAGCAGCTTGGGCATTTCAGCGATGATGCATGGCTATCTGGCTTTTGACTCTGGCGGTAATCAGCTGGGCAGCTTTCGAACCTGGCGCAATACGAATACTAGTGAAGCCGCAAGGATTCTTAGCGATGCCTTTACCTTTAACATCCCACTGCGTTGGAGCATCGCTCACCTCTATCAGGTGATCCTGGATGGTGAAGCGCATGTTCAGGAAATCGCCTTTATGACCACTCTGGCAGGGTATGTGCATTATTGTCTCTGCGGGGAAAAGGTCCTTGGCATAGGCGACGCATCGGGAATGTTCCCCATCGATAGCTTAAGTCTGAGTTATCATGATGGAATGACAGCCATTTTTGACCAGCTTGCATTATCCTCGGGTTTCCATAAAAAGCTTGTGGATATTCTACCAACTCCGCTGCCAGCCGGAGCTATTGCCGGTAGACTCACTCACCAAGGCGCTTTACTCTTGGATCCTTCAGGTCATCTTAAGCCAGGAATCTCTTTGTGCCCTCCGGAAGGTGATGCCGGGACGGGAATGGTTGCCACCAACAGTGTGGCTCCACGCAGTGGCAATGTCTCTGCGGGAACCTCAATTTTTGCCATGGCTGTTCTGGAAAGAGCTTTAGACGGTGTTTATGCAGAAATAGATCTGGTGACAACTCCGACTGGCCATCCGGTAGCCATGGTCCACTGTAACAACTGCACATCTGACCTTGATTCCTGGGTCAGGCTGTTTGAGGAAGTCGCCAAAGCGAGTGGGACAATTGTCGAGCGTTCTACGCTTTATGCTGCCTTTTATCGGGCTGCACTTCAAGGTGATGCTGATGGTGGCGGTTTGGTTAGTTATAACTTTATCTCAGGCGAGCCTTTGGCAGGATTATCTCAGGGAAGACCGCTCCTGTACAGATTACCGGACAGCAATATGAATCTTGGGAATTTTGCCCGAACACTTATCTATGCGGCAATCGCCTCTTTACATATGGGTATGGAACTGCTGCTGGAGAAAGAAAACCTTAAACTGGATATACTAACTGGTCATGGGGGGTTATTTACTCAACCACTCACTGGACAACAGCTGCTAGCCGATGCCTTAAGTATTCCAGTAGCAGTTACCAGCCAGGCAGACGAAGGGGGTGCATGGGGTATTGCGCTTCTTGTAGCGTACATGGAACTATCTGCTCATTGTGACCTTTCACTGGATCTTTTCCTCGCTGAGCATGTTTTCGCTACAGCGGAAGTAC
Source organism: Symbiobacteriaceae bacterium (assembly GCA_009783675.1). Lineage (GTDB taxonomy): Bacteria > Bacillota > JAAYKD01 > JAAYKD01 > WRDA01 > WRDA01. The sequence goes on from WRDA01000148.1 coordinate 3,179, forward strand.
ATAAGCTCCAGCCAGATCCCGAGGGAGTTGAAGGATTCAGGGTTTTCATGGAACGCTATCGTCGTGGCTTGGTTGTCGCAGCCGCCGCTGTGGAAAATCTGGTGAGGTGAGTGCTATGCTGGATAGTCTAAAAAAGGCAGTATGCCAGGCAAACCTGGCTTTGAGGGAGTATAACCTGGCCCCTTTTACCTGGGGCAATGTCAGCGGGATAGACATATCGGAAGGTTTAGTGGTAATAAAACCAAGTGGAGTCGCATACGATGCTTTACAACCTGAAGATATGGTTGTAGTTCGTTTATCTGACGGGACTCCGGTGGAGGGAAAGTACAAACCTTCCACTGACACAGAGACACATTTGGAGCTATACCGCAGTTTTAAAGGAATAGGCGGTGTTGCGCATACTCACAGCCTTTATGCTACAGCCTTCGCTCAAGCACGACTGACGATTCCCTGTTATGGTACCACCCATGCCGATTATTTTTTTGGCAGCATTCCTTGCACACGAGAGCTCTCAGATCAGGAAATAGATGGTGCTTACGAGAAAGAGACAGGTTGTGTCATCGCCGAGACATTTTGTGGAACAGACCCATTAAAGATGCCGGGAGTCCTCGTTGCAGGACATGGACCATTCACCTGGGGGGAAACAGCAGTTCAGGCAGCTCTAAACGCAGCATATCTGGAAGAAGTTGCTCGCCTGGCCTGGATGACCTCATTACTGGCTCAGCAGGGAGTCTGTATCAGTCAGCACCTATTGGAGAGACATTTCTTCCGTAAACACGGATCAACAGCATATTATGGCCAGGATAAAGAGGATAAGGAGTGAAAGGATGCCTCAAATGCATTTCAACATCGACGATCCATTTTGGAATCGCATTACCGATCTCGTTCGCCAGGAGGTTATTCCCTATCAGTGGGCTGCCCTAAACGATCAGGTCCCCGGAGCCGCCCCAAGTGGTTGCATCCGTAACTTTGAGATTGCTGCCGGAAGAGCCTCTGGTGAACACAAGGGTTATGTCTTTCAGGACAGCGATCTCTACAAATGGCTGGAAGCTGTAGCTTTTTCGTTAGAACAGCATCCAGATCCTGATCTTGAAAGTCTCGCAGATGCTGCTATCGAATTGATCTGTGCCGCTCAACAACCTGACGGCTACATCAACACCTATTTCTGCATCGTGCGTCCTCATGCTCGCTGGCGAAACATGCGCGAAGCACATGAGCTATACTGTGCCGGGCATATGATCGAAGCAGCCGTAGCCTATTTCAGGGTCACCGGAAAGAGAGCTATTCTGGAAGCAGCTATTCGTTTCGCC
>WRDA01000149.1 GCA_009783675.1 Symbiobacteriaceae bacterium
TGCAGGAAAAATCCCGCTCTTCAGTGAACCAGATAGGTATATCATTCATTACACTCAAGGAGGATTTGCCATGTCTAGACTCGACCGTGTCTTTGCTGAACTTAAATCTAGGGGTATCGACGGTTACCTGGTGCTAAATCCGGTAAATATCGGTTACCTCAGCGGTTTTCCCAGCCGCGACTGCTATGTTTTCATCAGTGAGAAGATGCAGGCCCTGATTACCGATACCCGCTATACCGAGCAGGCAGAGCAGGTACTAGCCAACACCGTGTTTAAGGTTATTCCCTGGCGAACTCCCTACCCTCCCTTCGAGGAAGTTCTGGTCGACCTCTGCGTTAAAGCTGGCGTGCACAAACTCGGCTTCGAAAGCGATCGCATGCCTTATGGCCTCTACGCCCGCTGCCTGCAGGAAGCCACTGCCAAGGGTGGCTTAGAGTTGGTGTCGGTGGGAGGTTTCGATCATGCACTCAAGGTTTCCGGCAGTCTGGTGGAGGATCTGCGCTATGTCCGCGATGACGAGGAGTTAGCCAGGATTCAAAAAGCCTGCGAGATCTCCTGCCAGGCCTTAGAAAAGACACTGAAGCGCTTCGAACATGGCATGACAACTGGCGCTTTCGCTCGTATCCTCGCTGAAGAACAGAAGAATCTGGGTGCCGATCGTCGTGGCGGCATCGCCGGCTGGCCTCTCACCGGAGCCATCTCTTCGGTTCCTCATGGTTCCGCCGATGATCTTCCTATTGAAGAGGGTGCCTTCCTTCTCCTGGATTTCGGAGCGGCTTACATGGGTTACAGCTGCGACATGACCCGCACCTTCGTAGTCGGTAAAGCCGATGCCAGGCAGAAAAGGATCCACGAGCTGGTAGTTGCCGCTCAGAAAGCAGCATTGGAGAAGATGGTCGCCGGTAGCGAAGCCTGGGAGCCGGATACTGCTGCCCGTAAAGTCATCCTGGACAGTGAATTCCAAGAGTTCGCATTCACCTACGGCGTGGCACATGGGGTCGGCCTGGAAGTCCACGAAACACCGTTTTGCTTCACCGGCAATAGCCAAAAACTGGCAGTTGGCAACACCATTTCGGTGGAACCTGGCATCTACATTCCAGGGTATGGTGGCTTCAGACTCGAAGATGTCATCCATATCACGGCAAATGGCCCGGTCTACCTCACCCATTTCCCCAGAGAACTGATCGAGCTGTAAACAAGATAGGTAATCCTTAGTTTGACGCGGCTTGTTATCACTGTTATAATGCCAATTGGGTGCAGAAGGCCACCGCAGGTCACATCTGCAGCCAGGCAATCATGAATAATAATTAGGAGGTTTGGTCATGGCTTTCCCCTCAGATGGCTTCTTTCGCGAATTAGGACTGATCAACACAGGAAAGATTCATTATCAACTAAGTTCCGCACAACTAACCGAGCAAACGATCATCCGTGGCGAGGGGCAACTAAGCGATAGCGGCGCAGTAACCGTGGCGACAGGTAAGTATACCGGCAGGTCACCTAAAGACCGCTTCCTCGTGGATTTACCCAGCATTCACGACAAAATCGACTGGGGTCCGGTAAATCAGCCCATCAGCCCGGAAAAGTTCGAAAACCTGCGCCTCAGGATGATGGCATATCTGCAGGGCCGCGAACTCTTCATCTTCGATGGCTTTGCCGGCGCCGAGGAACGTTATCGCCTCTCCCTGCGCGTAGTAAATGAGTTCGCCTGGCAGAACCTCTTCGTCCATCAGCTCTTCATCAGGCCTTCGGCAGAAGAACTGGAGCAACGCGACGAAAGCAACCTCTTCACCGTAGTCTGTGCTCCCGGTTTTCAAGCCGATCCGCAACTTGACGGCGTCAGGAGTGAAGCCTTCATCGTACTTCACCTGGAGCGTAAGCTCATCCTCATCGGAGGAACCCATTACGCTGGCGAGATGAAGAAATCCATCTTTGGCGTCTTAAACTACCTCCTTCCCGAAGAGAATGTCTTACCGATGCACTGTTCAGCCAATATCGGCGAAGACGGCGATGTGGCCCTCTTCTTCGGCCTTTCCGGCACCGGCAAGACAACCCTCTCCGCCGACCCTCTGCGTCGCCTGGTTGGCGATGATGAGCATGGTTGGTGGGATGGCGGTGTCTTCAACTTCGAAGGCGGATGCTATGCAAAATGCGTCAACCTGCGGGAGGAGAGCGAACCACAGATCTGGGCAGCAATCCGCTCGGGAGCCGTCCTGGAGAATGTGATCCTCAGTGAGGGGGATCGGGTAGCGAATTATGAGGATATCAGCCTTACCGAAAACACACGTGCCGCTTATCCTCTGCACTTCATCCCCGGCGCAGTGATCCCTTCTGTCGCTCCCCAACCCAAGACCATCTTCTTCCTCTGCGCCGACGCCTTCGGCGTCATGCCTCCTATAGCCAAGCTGAACACCGAGCAGGCCATGTACTACTTCCTCGCTGGTTATACTGCTATTCTGGCAGGCACCGTGCGCGGTCAGACCGAACCCCAGGCGACCTTCTCGGCCTGCTTCGGCTCACCCTTCATCCCACGCAGCGCCATGTTCTACGCTAAAATGCTTGGCGAGCGTCTGGATAAGGGCGGCGTCAATGTCTATCTCCTGAACACCGGCTGGGTCGGCGGTATCTACGGTGTTGGCAAGCGCATCAGCATCGCACATACCAGAGCGCTGGTAACTGCTGCTATCACCGGGGAGCTGGACAAGGTCCCCTACAAGACCGAACAAGCCTTCGGCCTGGATGTGCCCGCCTCCTGCCCTGGAGTGCCCGACAGCATCTTCGATCCTCGTTCCAGCTGGAGCGATCCGGCAGCATACGACAAACAGGCAACCCAACTGGTCGCCATGTTCGAGGAGAACCACAAGCAGTTTCGCTAAGGCTGGAGCAAAGCAGACTGAAATATAGCACTAAAGACCCTGCCGGATAACCGGCAGGGTTTATTTTTAGCAGTGCGTTACTAAAATGAAGGCCCACCCCATGCCTAGGTCATTTAGGCAGGAAAAGCCTGACTACTTACTGGAATCGCGTCTCGTCTAGAAAGCCCCCCTGCTTCTTTTCCAAGATTCGTTTGAAAATAATTCTTGCATCCACACATAAGAATGTGTATAATGATACACAGAAAGGATGGTGGTCAAAATGCCTACTAACTTATTCATCGACACCAATCTGCTGGAAGCTGCGCTTAAGGCAGGTGGCTTAAAGACAAAAAGAGAGACGGTCAACCTCGCTCTGAAGGAGTTTATTCAAAGGCGTAAGACGGCTGATGTCTTATCCCTCTTTGGCACCATCGAATACGATGCCGATTTCGATCACAAGGAAGAGAGGCACCGAGACCGATGATGGTTCTGGCCGATACATCGGTATGGTCACTTGCTCTGAGGCGAAGAGAAGATCAGGAGGAAGTCGAAACCCTTATCGAACTGATCGAAGGCTCGTTGGTTGTCATGATTGGTCCTGTGCGTCAGGAACTCCTTTCGGGTATATCCGACACGATGGCCTTTGAGAAATTGAGAACCAACTTGCAAGCCTTTGATGACTTACCTCTCACCACTGCAGATTACGAGACTGCAGCGGACTTCGGCAATATATGTCGTCGCAACGGTATCAATGGACCATACATAGACTTCTTAATTTGCTCTGTCGCTTATAATAATAACCTGCTTATCTTCACTACCGATCAGGACTTCGAGCGGTACGCCAAACTCCTACCTATCCGTTTACTAGATCCTAAAGCCACAAACTCTTTAAACTTCAGGTTAAGCACGCAGAATCATCGCCATGATCCCCATGGGAGTATTCTTCGACCATCTACAAAGGAGAGTGAAGCCATAATGACTACGCAGAACAGTAAGTATGTAGCCAACTTAACAAGGTTGTTTGAACACGATTACTTGCCCCTGATGAGTTGCACCCTGGTGTTGACGCAGCATCCGGTTGCTGCGGAGGGTGCTGTCCGCGCAGTATTTACTAAAGCTGCCCAAATGGAGCCTGCCGATTGTACGCCGGCGATGCTCTTCAAGGAGATGCTCCGTATCGGACCGAGTCAGGTGACGGCTTTAGGGCACAACCCGGCGGGATTCGTTACCTTGGGCGCCAAGAACAATATAGCAGATTTCTCTCCTGGAAAACGCTTCCCTCTTGAGTTACCTCCCATTCAGCCAAATCCAGGCAACCCAATGCTGCCGGGCAAAAATCTAACAGGGATGGATACAGTCGAAAGATGGGTCCTTTATCCCCTGATACAGGACGAGGCAGATGAGCACAAGAAGGCAAACAAGGCTAAGTTGCTTCAGTGGCTGTCGCAGCTGGTCAATAATGGAAAGATAATAGCCATTCTCGGTGAATGGCTGGGATACAGTCCGGGCGCAGAGGGAGCAGATGGGGTTCTGGCTGTAATGGCTTCGCTAACCGGCTTGGACATCGAGCGCACTCATCAAATCTGGCAGACTCAAAACGAGTTGTGGCAGCAAATCTTCGCTGAATCAGAA
>WRDA01000150.1 GCA_009783675.1 Symbiobacteriaceae bacterium
CAGAACTCGTCGAGATAGGAGGGACGCCTGGCTTCTCTCTCATAGACCGGTGCATCATCAGTCAGAAGGCTAGCTGGAATATCAGCGACGATGATCCCCTGATCCCGGATAACTACTCGGTTTCCGGTGGTCACCTCTCCGATGGCGACTGCTTCTAAACTCCATTTACTAAAGATGCTGCAGACGGTTTCCTCGTAACCCCTGCGAACACAGATGAGCATTCGTTCCTGAGATTCAGAGAGCAGGATCTCATAAGGTGACATCCCGGTTTCTCTTTGTGGGACCAAAGCAACATCGATGTCAATTCCTGATTGGCCTCGGGAAGCCATTTCGCAGGATGAGGATGTTAAACCTGCAGCTCCCATATCCTGTATGCCGACAACAGCATCGGTTTTCATCACTTCAAGGCAAGCTTCCAGGAGAAGTTTCTCCATGAAAGGATCCCCTGCCTGAACAGCAGGTACTTTCGATTCTGCTGTGTCATTGAGTTCCTCCGAAGCGAAGGTAGCTCCGTTGATACCATCTCTCCCGGTGCGTGCTCCTACATAAAAAATGGGATTGCCAACTCCGGTGGCTATACCTTTATAGATGCGATCTCCCTGTTGCAAAATGCCGACGCACATGGCATTGACCAGCGGGTTGCCATTATATGATTCCTGAAAAAAGGTTTCGCCGCCGACAGTTGGTATGCCGACACAGTTGCCGTACCCGGCTATACCAGAGACAACGCCGGTAAATATACGACGAACCCTGGCTTGAGAAATATGACCAAAGCGCAGGGAATCGAGAAGAGCTATGGGTCTGGCTCCCATGGTGAAAACATCCCTGATGATTCCACCTACGCCAGTCGCAGCTCCCTGATAAGGTTCGATAGCAGAGGGGTGATTATGGCTCTCGATTTTAAACGCGATCGCTTGTCCATCACCTATATCTACAACTCCGGCATTTTCTCCCGGACCTTGTATGACTCGAGCTCCCTCGGTTGGGAAGAGGCGTAAAACCGGTTTGGAGTTCTTGTATGAGCAATGCTCTGACCACATCGCCGAAAACATACCAAGTTCCGCCCAAGAAGGCGAACGACCGAGCCCCAGGACGATGCGGTGATACTCAGCATCGGTGAGACCAAGATCTCGCCAAATACCATCGGGAAAGGAAGGAGAATCATTCGCAGACATCATCTTGTCACCATCCTTTGCCAGTTAGCAACCAGGGATTCAAAGAGCCAGCGACCATCACTGCCTCCCAGGACATCTTCACTATGCCGCTCGGGATGAGGCATCATACCTAAAACATTTCCTTCTTCATTCACAATACCAGCGATGTGTTGTCTTGCTCCATTAGGGTTGTTTTCCTCATCCAGCACTCCATTGGCAGAGCAATAGCGAAAAATAACACGATTCTTAAGCTCCAGCTCCTTCAATACTTCCTCTTCAGCATAATAACCGCCATCGGCATGAGCGATGGGAAGATTAAGAACCTGTCCTTTTTGGAAGAGGGTAGTGAACATCGTAGCCGAGTTTTCTACTCTGACATGGACGTCTCGACAAATAAACCTTAGAGACTTGTTGGGCATCAGAGTACCTGGTAGCAACCCGCACTCGGTTAAAACCTGAAAACCGTTGCAGATACCCAGAACAGGATTCCCTGCTAGAGCATGGCTGATAACGCTCTCCATGATCGGTGAAAAGCGTGCGATAGCCCCACAACGTAAATAATCCCCGAAAGAGAACCCTCCCGGCAGGATTACGAGATGGGCATCCTGCAAACTCCTATCCTGATGCCAAATAGCCGTAACCGAACACCCAACAACATCACCAAGGACATCAATGATGTCTCTATCGCAGTTGGACCCGGGAAACACGATAACCGCCGCTTTCATTTCAGTCCTCATATGCATTCAGAGAGATGATGCGATACTCCTCTGTAACGCTGTTTACCAATAGTTTTGCACACATCTCCTGTAAGAGTTCACGCGCATGGTTTTCATCGGACGCTCTGAAGGTCAACTCGAGATGCTTGCCCGCTCTCGTATCTTCAACTCTGAAATCCAGATTGCGTAAGGATTTAGCTATCATCGATCCCTGTGGGTCGAGAATACTTTTGCGCAGTGTAATAGCAATCACAGCTAGAAACATGCCGATCACATCCCTTCAAGGTACTGACGGAATCCTATACTCGCCAGTTTGGCGTTTTTATCCAGGACTGCATCGCGCATCTTTTGACTGTACTTTACAAGATCATCACGAATCACAACGTCGTAGCAGCCCAGAATCCTCAATGCAAGTAATGCAGCATTTTGCGCTGCGCCTATGCCAACCGTAGCTACAGGGATCCCTGGCGGCATCTGAACTATCGAATAGAGAGCGTCCTGACCTGCCAGAGCTCCACTTTGCAGGGGAATTCCGATGACGGGAAGGGGCGTAGCAGCAGCTATGACGCCTGGTAAATGAGCTGCCAAACCAGCACCAGCAATGATCACTCTGACGCCACGTTCCACTGCGCTCCTGGTCTGCTCAAGGACATAGTCGGTACTGCGGTGAGCGGAAGCGATGCTCATCTCAAATCCAACAGCAAAGGATTCCAGGATTTTTGCTGCTTCACTCATTATTCGGAGATCCGAATCGCTTCCCATGATAATCCAGACAGGAGAACTGCTTACGTAAGGCTCATTATCTTTGGATTCAGCCAATATGTTACCTCCTAAATGTGAACAATAATCACCAGAGATGGCAATTATTGTTCGTCTTATTATTAACTTCAGCCTTAGTATAGCAGATATAGATCCATGAGTCAAAGGAAAAAACCAAATATTCTAACAAAAAGACGAACAATAGCAACCACCTGATCTGTCAGGTGGTTGGACAGTTCTCTATTGCCTGGAGGGTACAGAGACTATTTTCAACCTTTCAACGATGCGTTGAGGGACTCTCTCCTGTGGAAACCTGAAGTAATAAGGTTCGGCGTATAAGAACGTTTCTGGAGTATCCAGATCTGAATCGAGATTACGAGCCATCTCGCGATATACATCACAGCGACTGCGAGCACGACGGACCAAGCGTTTAATGTTCTCGGTGAGATACAGCGAAGTTTGCAGGTTGTCTACATCCGGATTTAATCTTCGCATTACAGCGGCAAACTTACCCAGTTGGAGGTTACTCTGATTTAGCGAGGCGGCAAAGAATGTCTGGATTGTAGGGTTCCTAAGCATATCGTCAATTAAACGCATAGTCGAAGAGATTTCCGTCAGCACGATCCTCATGTTTTCCTTTAACTGCCTCTGTTTCTTAACCAGTTCATGCTGGGCTTCCGGAGATTTTTCATCAAAGCCATGCTCAAACTCACTGTATAGGCGATTGAATTCATTGATTTCATTACGAAGGGATTCACTAAAAAGGTCCAATGAGGTTAGACCATTCAACTTTTTCAGGAGTGTCTGCTCTCTCTCCTTTAAAGCAGTCAGGTCAGCGTAAATCAGCAATTGCTTTTGCTTCAGGAGTAGCCGTAAATCCTCGACAGGTTTGATGGAGTCTCGTATTTTTAGATAACCTTCATCGAGAGCCTGTTCGGCTTGTTCCCTTAGGACCTGTGTTTCCTGTGTTTCCTTAATTCGCTGCCGTCGTACTTCGGACACTCGTTGCTTTTCCTTAAAACGAGATTGGATATCACTGCCAAATCTGCTCATTATTGCACCCCGTTTACATCTTTGTATAGATAATAACTATCTGTTCATCTCTATTTATGAAGAGTTTGCGGATAAAACTTCCTGATGAGGGAATATGTAATCAAAACCAGAGCCAACACTGCTCCGATCATGGAGAGGAGAGTCTGCGATATCAACCTGGCGGGAGGGTTGGGATCATGCCACGCAGCAGGTGGAGGATAATATACCATTCCAGAATAAAGATCCTGGTTTGTAGGATCGCTGACACAGATCCATTTATTACTGCCAAGGGAGGTCGATCCCGGAGCATTGAAGACCCATGCTAGGTTTGCTGAGTCAAGCCATATATAATCCCCCGGCCGGACGGCACTGATAGATATTATAGAGAACCGTGGCCCTCCAGGCCAGTTCCAGGTAACGACCTGCTCTTCTCGATATAGAGCATCCAAATCATCTTGATGAGGTTTGAATTCATGAGTATGCTCTGCAGCAAAAACATGATGGTCATAGGGAAGTAAAAGATCTGCCATAGCTACCCAGCCTCTAATGCGGCCATAAGGGATCAAGTATTGATCGACATATCCCCAGGACTCACCCTGGCGATTATAGGTATAAACAACATATAGTTCTCCATCAACTGTACTGCTGCCTAAAGCGGAGGCGCTCACATCCTCCACAGGCCCACGGGAGGCAACCACCCAGGGGGTCTCCGGGTCATCACAGGGTTAGTTACTCAGAAAGCGTATGGTTTCTTTGGATCCCGGGGCTTTGCAAAGACGAACTGCTCCATTCGGAC
>WRDA01000151.1 GCA_009783675.1 Symbiobacteriaceae bacterium
CAGCTTTCGACCTCTTAATCTTCATGGAGATTTTTAGGGAGTGATGACGTGGCAATAGACAACATCCCAAACGATCTTCCGGTCTACTTATTTCATCAGGGTACCAATTATCATGCCCAGGATTTCTTCGGTTGTCACTTCGATGCAGAGTTGAAACAGGCTATCTTTCGAGCCTGGGCTCCCCGTGCCCTGGAGATAAGTATCGTCGGGGATTTCAATGCCTGGAACGATAAATCACACCCCATGGAACGTCTTTCCGAAGCAGGGGTGTGGGAGTTGCGTATTCCCCAGGTTGAACTCTGGCAACGTTATAAGTTTTCGATTCTGGGCGCCGATGGCCGGAGGCGCCTTAAGTCCGATCCTTACGCCTTTCACACCGAGACCGATGGCAATACAGCCTCGATCATCTATGAACTGGAAGGCTACGAATGGCAGGATGCCGGGTGGATGGCGCAGCGCCAGCATACTAACCTGTTAGATAAGCCGATGAACATCTATGAGGTTCATCTTGGTTCCTGGCGGCGTTATCCCGATGGTAACTGTCTAACCTATCTGCAGCTCGCAGATGAGTTGGTGCCCTATCTTAGTGAGATGGGCTATACTCATCTCGAGCTGTTGCCTGTTATGGAGCATCCCTTCGGTCGCTCCTGGGGTTATCAGGTCTGTGGCTATTTCGCTGCCACCTCACGTTACGGACATCCCAAGGAGCTGATGGCGCTCATCGATCGCTGTCATCAGGCTGGGATCGGGGTGATTCTCGACTGGGTACCTGCGCATTTCCCCAAAGATGCTCACGGGCTGGTGGAGTTCGATGGGGCGCCTCTCTATGAGGCTCAGGGTCCATACCGCATGGAGCAGAGGGAGTGGGGGACCCGTCATTTCGATTATGGACGCACCGAGGTGCAATCCTTCCTGATCTCCAATGCCCTCTTTTGGCTACAATGTTATCATGCCGATGGCTTGCGGGTCGATGCAGTCAGTTCCATGCTCTATCACAGCTACGGCAAGAAACCCGGAGAATGGGTGCCAAATTCTTATGGAGGCAGCGAAAATCTGGATGCAGTCGCCTTCCTGCAGAAGCTGAACAAAGCAGTCGCCGAGAGCTGTCCCGGGACGATGATGATCGCCGAAGAAGCCACCGCCTGGCCGCTGATGACCAAACCGGCAATGGAAGGTGGTCTGGGGTTCACATTCAAGTGGAACATGGGTTGGATGAACGATATGCTGGATTATGTTATCGTCGATCCTATTTATCGCCGCATGTTACACGAAAAAATAACTTTCTCCTTCTACTATGCCTTCAGTGAGAATTTCATCCTGCCTATCTCTCATGATGAGGTGGTGTATGGTAAGCGCTCTCTGCTGGACAAGATGCCGGGGGATTACTTCTGGAAGTTCGCCGGTGCCAGGGCTTTTCTGGGTTATATGATCACCCATCCGGGGAAGAAACTTAACTTCATGGGCAGCGAGATTGGGCAGTTTAAGGAATGGGATCATGAAGATGCCGTGGAATGGTTTCTCCTGCAGTATCCCGCTCATCAGAACTTTCATGCCTACGTTAAAGCGCTTAACAGCTTCTATCTTCAGCAACCAGCTCTCTGGGAGATCGACTTCAGCTGGGAGGGCTTTCAATGGGTTTCTGCGGATGACCGCGATCAGAACATCGTGGTCTTCATGCGCCTTGATAAGAGACGAAACTACCTCATTGTGGTGCAAAACTTCGCTCCCGTCACCCGCGAAGGTTACGCTTTCGGGGTTCCCGACAAGGGTATCTATGAGGAAATCTTCAACTCTGACGCTGAAGCCTTCGGAGGGCTTGGTTTCAGCAATTCTCCCACCCAGAGCGAAGAACACTCCATGCATGGTTTCCCTCATCGCCTGACCGTGACCGTCCCGCCCATGTCCACCCTGTGCCTGCGCCTAAAGACGGTTTCCCGCAGATCACCTGCGGGGACAGGAAGGATCTCTCATGAGTAACCGTCAACTTACATTACATTTCGACATGGAAGCGGAGGGGAGAGGCGTGATTGCCCCACTTGAATCTAAAGAATGTGTCGCCATGCTTCTGGCTGGTGGACGAGGAACCAGGCTGGAAGTGCTCACCGAGCATATCGCCAAGCCTGCTGTAGCTTTTGGCGGGCGTTATCGTCTAATCGACTTCACCCTCTCCAACTGCGTACATTCGGGGATCGATACCGTAGGTGTTCTTACCCAGTATCTGCCGATGTTTCTGCATGACTATATTGGCAAGGGGCAACCCTGGGATCTGGACCGCATGACCGGAGGGGTCTATCTGCTGCCGCCTTTCGAAGGCGGTGACGGATCAGACTGGTATAGCGGCAGCGCCAACTCAGTCTATCAGAATCGTCGCTATATCGAATCCTATAACCCTTCCTATGTGCTGGTCTTATCAGGGGACCATGTCTACAAGATGGATTACAGCAAGATGCTGGATTATCATAAGGCTAACGATGCCGATTGCACCATCGCCGTCATCGATGTCAGTCTGGAGGAAGCCAGCCGCTTCGGTATCATGACTGTAGATGCCAAGGGGCGTATCGTCGAGTTTGAGGAGAAACCAGCCAAGCCCAAGAGTACCCTGGCTTCCATGGGTATCTACATTTTCAACTGGGATCTGCTGCGGGAAAACCTGGAACAGGACAACTTGGATAGCAATTCGGTTCACGATTTCGGCAAGAATATCATCCCCAGGATGATGGCTGGTAAGTTGAAAATGATGGCCTACCATTTTCGCGGTTACTGGAAGGATGTGGGTACCTTAGAGTCTCTCTGGGAGGCGAATATGGACATCCTGAAGAACCCGAATCTCGGTCAGGCTGACTGGCCGGTGCTGACCAGGGGTCGTAATCGTCCGCCGCATCACATCTCCCCTCTGGGTCGCGTGCGGGACAGCCTGGTAGCTTCAGGATGTCGCATTTCCGGCCTGGTGGAGCATTCTATCGTCGCCAGCGGGGTGGTGGTGGAAGAAGGAGCCATCGTCCGTAATTCGGTGGTTTTAGCGGACACTCTCATCAAGAGAGGCGCTATTGTAGAGTATGCAATTCTCGATGAACGATGTATCATCGCCGAAAATGCTGTCGTCGGTCAGGCCAGGGACGAAGGCGGCTCTCTCACCGTCGTCGGCGGTTCCTGGGATTAGGAAGGATAGGGGGTGTCCTCAATGAATGTCGGGCTTTGCCTCTCGGATTTACATCCTCAGGTTTATGGTGATGGCAGTGGTATACGGACCGCAGCTGCAGTCCATTTTGCCGGAAATTTTCGCCTCATCGACTTTATGCTTTCGAATCTGGTCAACTCGGGCATTTACTCCATCGCTATCGTCTTAGGCAGCCAGTATCAGTCTCTCCTGGGTCATATCGGGTCGGGAAGGGAATGGGATCTGGCTCGCTCCAGCGGAGGAGTTAACTTCTTCCCTCCCTACCCTGTCACCGAACGTCCCTTCAATGAAATGCGGGACGAGCCGCTACAGCGGGCTCTGACCTATATTGAGTCCTTTAAGACCGATCATGTCCTGGTAGCCGATTGCAGCACCATCTATAACATCGATTTTCGCGAGGCTCTGGCTCATCATGTGGCTTCCTCTTCCGATGTCACGGCCATCTATGTACGCAAAGCGCTGCTGGAGATGGACCAGCCCCATGCTGTCGTTTATAAACTTGGCAGTAAAGGCCGGGTCAGCGATGTGACCATCAATCCTTCCCCACCCGGAGAGGAGATGAACATTTCTCTGGGTGCCTACATCCTCAAGAAGCATGTCTTGCTCAGGCTTTTAGCCAGAGAACGCTCCTGCGATATTATGAAGTTTTCCTATGGTTTGTTGGCACCCAACCTGAAGTCTTTGAAAGTCACTAGTTGGCGCTTCGATGGCTACAGTGCCAGAATCAGCTCCCTAAACTCGTTCTTTCACTATAACATGGATATGCTCGATCCCGAGAACCGGGAAGCTTTAATCTACAGCGGTGGTCGCCGCATCCATACCAGCGTGCGCAACTCTCTGCCTACCAAATACGGCCTGACTGCCGATGTACGTAACTCTATCGTCTCTAATGGCTGCATCATCGAGGGCACCGTCGAGAACTGCGTCATCTATCGCGATGTGCAGATCAGGGCAGGAGCGGTGGTGCGCAACTCCATTCTGCAGAGGAGCACTGTGGTCGGACCCAATGCGGAACTAAACTGGATCGTCACCGACCACGATGTGATTATCTCGGAGAACCGCAATCTCCTTGGCTACCGCACCCATCCCACCTATATTGGCGTAGGCAAGGTGGTTTGACAAACTCACATGAAAGGAGCATTCCCATGACCAGGCAACCCTTTACAGTGGAAGACCTGCTGAAGATGAAGAGCATCGGAGCTTTCCAGATCTCTCCCGATGGCTCTCTCGTCGCCTATGAACTGAA
>WRDA01000152.1 GCA_009783675.1 Symbiobacteriaceae bacterium
AGTTCAAAGGCTTCTTCGAGGAGTTCATCGTCGAGGGGCTGATTTTTTTTGGCTGCATTGCGAGCTGCCAGCTCCATGATCGTTTCCAGATTAGCCAGGGTCAACCCGGCTGCCCGGCTGGCCAGACGTTCTGCCATCAGCTTGCTGACCTGATGGCCCCCACGCTTCTGCAGCAGATACTCCAGATAGCGCTGACGATCCTCCTTGGTCGGCAGATCCACCAGAATCGTGCGATCGAAGCGGCGGGTCAGAGCGGGATCCAATACATTTCGGGCGTTACTCGTCTCATCCAGGGCGAAGTTCGTCGCTGCCAGGACGAAGACCGGGCGCTTGGGATCCACGGCGAAACCATCCATTTCAGCCAGAAGAGCATTGAGAGCCATCTCCTCACCATGTCCGGAAAGGGTGCCGCCCCGTGCCCTGCCGATGGCATCGATCTCGTCGATGAAGATAATCGAAGGAGCATAGCGTCTGGCTCGCAGGAAGAGATCGCGGACATTCTCCGAACCACTGCCCTGCCATTTGGTGACGAAAGCGCTGGCGACCGTCGGTAAAAAGGCGACTGCACTCTCTCCAGCCATTGCCTTGGCCAGGAGAGTCTTGCCTGTGCCGGGAGGTCCGTATAGCAGCACTCCCTTGGGAGCGCGCAAGCCCTGAGCCAGCAGGGTCTTGGGATTCTTCAGGTATTGAATGAAGAACTGTAACTCGTCCTTGGCACTCTGAGCTCCGATGACATCGCTGAAACGCACCTTGGGTCGCTCAGCTTCATCCAATACCGCGGCAGCATCGTTAGCATCAGTCGCCCGGCGAACTACCAGTTCACCCAGACGGATATTAACGCTGGTGCGCCCGGGGTCACCTGCCTTAGCGGAAGTCAGTGGCTCGGATTCAAAAGAAAGGATCTTACGCTCTGCAGCCAGCGTGGCGGCAGCCACCTGAAGATAGAGCTGTTTGGCAATAGCGGTAAGGCCCTCGATGAAGATGCTCATATCGGAGTTGGAGGCGGTCAGCTTGCCCCGCGCACCGGCACGAATAAGGGCATTCTCCATCTCGCTGTCGATGATGAAATCATCACTCTCCACCAGGTAGACCGGGATTTCCGGCATGCGCTCACGCAGTTCCTTAAAGAATCCCCGGCCCTGACGCAGAGAGTTGGCCACGATGGGGTCCTCGAAGAAGGCATCAGGGCTTCCCGAGGCTGCTGTCGAATTAGAAGCTCTGAGGCTCTTATCCACCTCTCTGTCGCTGACCAGCTTGAGCAGGACCATGGAGATATCGTTCTTAGCCAACAGGGAGAAGGCTTCTTCGGCATCGTCCGCCGAGTGCGCAATCATCTCGGGCACGTCCACCCGCAGTCTGTCAGCCAGTTCCTGATCGCCAAAAACCAGAAATTCGGTCTTTGTGCGGCTTTCGAAGAGGGTGCCCACATTCTCGGCAGCCTTGCTGGTATCTACGGTGAAGCGTATCTCGCTGACTCTGACAAGTGCGTCATCGATCTCTTCTCCCCAGAGACGACAGAGCTTAAAGATCTCGTTCTTAAAGAATTGGTTAGTCTGAGCCTGGAGTGAACGGGCATCTGCCTGACCACCCTCGGCAAAGAGCAGGGTAGTCGGCAGCAGAGAATCGTAGATGATGCTGATGCCGTACTGCTTGCTGAAGAGGGTGCTACACTGCTGAAGTTCGCGACGGCAGATGCTCTCCAGACTGTAAGCATCGAGATGATTGAACATCATCGGATAACCGGTAGCCATCCTGGAACAGATAGGTGCCGGAAAGAAGGGTGCCTGGGTGCTGGGGTTGATATCGGTCTCCAGCGCATTGAGGATGGTCTGCCTGGGCAAACCGGCTGCACTGTACTTATTCTTACCCTCATAGAGCTGACGCCCGGCGTTGCTGGTAAAGATGATAATTGTGTCCTTGAAGTCTATGTCCTCATCGCAGAAGTCATCGTGGAGACGACCGGCATCCAAAATCTGCAAAAAGAGCTGAATCGTGTTCTGATGAGCCTTTTCGATCTCGTCGAAGAGTAGGATGCAATGAGGATTTTCCTTGACGAAACCGGTCAACTGACCCTCATGAGCATCTTTATAACTGGGAGCCCAGCCGATTAGCTGGACCTGAGCCTGATGGTCGGCATAACTTGACATGTCGAAGCGCTTGAAGGGAATCTCCAGACCAGTGGCAGCCGATTCGGCGAGGAAGGTCTTACCTACTCCCGGAGGCCCGCAGAAGACGAAGACCGCCCGTGGCCTCTTGCGTTCTGTATCGGCAGCAGCCAGCGCCTCGGCGGCGAACATGCCTTCGGCAAAGGCGTGGACCACATGATCCTGACCCTGAACCTTCTCCAAGAGAGCGAAGCGCATGTTACGGATCCGCCGAGTGAGCTGCGCGAGAAAAGGTAGGTTTTCAGCTGCGGAGACAGAATCACCGCTGGCGACATCGGCGGTAACTGTGGTGACAGGTTCACTGCTGCCAGGTGCTGCCTTCTTGACAGAAACCAGCAACTCGCCGGGAGGAGGCAGCACTGCTTTCATCGCTGCCGTAGGATCGCTGGCGATAGCTCTGAGCACCGCTCCGGGGTAGAGAAGCTCACCCTGCTCGTGCTTGGCAGCGGCAGCGAAGAGACGCTCCACCAGAGTCTCGGCATCTCCGGAGGGAGGTTCAGCCTTCAGAATGCGACGCAGCTTGTCCTTGGTACTGCCAGTATTGACATGAGCAGCTTCCAGGCGTTCGCTGAGTTTAGCCAGATCATCGGCGACATCGGCTTTCTGATCCGCAGGAGGAGAGATCCGCGCAACGCTCATCTCGGTGTAGGTAAGGATACCTAAGAGCACATGCTCCGGATAGATGGCATTCTGAAAGAGACCGCTGGCCTCACCCTTAGCGCGTTCCATCACATAGTTCATTGCTGATGATAATTCCATTTATACCCCTCCATACGTGTCTGGTATTTCTTTAGGAGGATTCTCTTTACAGCCTGTGTTATCCTGCATATGCAAACCAGGCGGAGCTGTCACCAATGGACCTTTTTTAGGCACGAAAGAATTTTCGTTACATAAACTCGATTTCTATTACATTTTCACTCCGCCAAAGCCTGGCATATATTATCCTATGTGACAGGATAGTATACGATGACATTATCGGTAGTGAAAGGAGTGAGGAGATGTGACGATTTTCTGTCGCATATATAAACATATCCAGGTAAAGCGCCTTCTCTTTGCTCAGATTACTTTCACCGCTCTGGCCTTCATGATGATGGTCGTCTTAAGCTCTGCTTTTACCTCATATATCGTCCGGGAAAACTTGGCTAAGAATGTGGATAGTGTTCTCTCCTTTGCTCAGACCCGCCTGGAATCCGACCTTCTGGAGCTGCGGCTCAATCTGGGAGGGTTGTCGCGCTCCGTCCGGGGTATGCTGCTCCGAGGAGAAAGCTCGGCGGTTGTTTCCGATTATATCAGAGATATAGCCCTCTATGTCAGAGAGGGTGGAACCCGTATGTCTGATACCACTAACTATTTTGCCCTGCTCCAAACTCCTGCCGGAGAGCCTCTACTGTTGAATCCCTTAAGCAACTGGGAAGATGACACCTTCGATCCCCTGGTGCAACCCTGGTATCGCTTGGCAATGGATTCGCCGGGCAGCATCGTCCTCACCGAACCTTACGACTGCCCCTATCTCTTTGAAAAGGTGATCACCTACGCCTGCGGAGTCGTGGACGATGAAGGCAGGATGCTGGGAATAATCGGTCTCGACGTCCCGGTGAGCTTCATCGGCAGGGATGTCATTGACATCGCCTTAAGCCGCGGAGGCTACGGAGTTCTCTTTGATGAGGAGCTGCGTATCCTGGCTCATGCTTATCCCGGTTATGCTGGTCTTGATGCTTTCGACGATCAAATACCCCTGGCAAAGATCGCCACGGAAATCCGGGAAGGTGAAGAGATCGATGCGCTAAGGCTAAGCAACGGGCAGGGAGAGGATAACCTTGCTTTCATCCGGCCAATGGTTAACGGCTGGTATCTTGGATTACTGACCCCCAGCGGACCCTACTATCAGGGTTTGCGCGTAATGACCGTTTCCCTCACTCTCCTGGGTACATTGGTGGCTTCGGTCCTGATAGTCATCCTGATCAGCATCGACAAAGCCAGAGCCAGGGCTGATGCCGAGAACCAGCTGAAGAGCGCCTTTTTGGCTAACATGAGTCATGAGATTCGTACCCCGATGAACGCCATCATCGGCATGACCACCCTGGGGCTCTCTGCCAGTGATAATGACAGGATGCGTTACTGCCTAAACAAGATCGAAGGCGCCTCGACTCATCTGCTTGGTGTCATCAATGATGTGCTGGACATGTCTAAAATCGAAGCCGATCGCTTCGAACTCTCGCCGATCTCTTTCGATTTTGA
>WRDA01000153.1 GCA_009783675.1 Symbiobacteriaceae bacterium
GTCGGGTGGTAGCGATATCTACTTTTCCACCTCGCTCAAGCCATGGGATTATGCTGCAGCTCGGGTCATCCTGGAAGCCAGCGGCTGCATGTTTTTGCGGTTAGACTACCCGCAACATTTTATACTGGCCTGGCGCAGCGATCAGCTGTTAAGACAGATTCTCGACGATCTGCCCCTTAGCATTCGTATGCAGATTATTTTACGTATGGAGGCAAAAGCAAATGATTGAAGTGGATCGTTTGTCGAAAGAATTTACTATGCATATACGCAATGGTCTTATTCTAACCAGTTTCAGGGAGGTCTCATTTGCCGCTGAAGCTGGTAGCCTGCTGGCCATCACTGGTCCCAGCGGTATCGGAAAGTCTTCGCTTCTCAAGTGTATTTACCGCACCTACCTTCCCAGTTCGGGAGACGTTTATTATCGAAGCGTTGATAACGGTCTGGTTAACTTGGTGCAAGCCGATGAGCAGGAAATCATCCGACTTCGTGAAAAAGAGATCGGTTATGTTTCACAGTTTTTTCATGTGTTACCCCGGATATCGGCTTTGCAAATCCTGGTGGAACCCTTGTTGCGACAAGGCTGGACAGCTGATGCAGCAGTAAGCAGGGCCTCTGAACTGCTGGCTTATGTCGGACTGGATCGGGAGTTATGGCAGCTATACCCTTCGACCTTCAGCGGTGGAGAAAAGCAGCGCCTGAACATTCTCCACGCGCTTATCACCGAACCGCGTCTCCTCTTGTTGGATGAACCGACTGCTTCTCTGGATGCCATGTTCAAAGCCCGGGTCATGGAGCTCATTGAGAATCTCAAGGAATCAGGATGCTGTATGATTGGCGTATTCCATGATCGCGATGCCATGCAGCGTCTGGCTGATACACGCTACGACATGCAACGCATGGAGTACTGCGCAGTGTCAGCATAACATAAAGGGGTCTGCGATGAACACGCTTAAGGCTGACCTTCATTTACACAGCACAATCTCCGATGGCTCGCTGCCAGCCGGGCAGATTGTTGCCTGTGCCCATAAACTTGGCTTGCAGGTACTCTCTTTTGTCGAACACGATACGATGCGGGGATTCCCGGCGGCTGAAGAAGCGGCAAAAAGGTACGGAGTTCGGCTGATATCCGGCGTGGAGTTGTCTTGCACCTGTCCGCTAACGAAGCGTAAGATGCACATTTTAGGATATGGCATAACAAATCATCATTTGATCGAAAGTGCCTGCGCTGATATCCTGGAGTCACGAAATAAAGTAGCTGAAATAATGATAGCCAAACTTCAGTCTTTAGGCTATCCACTTGACCTGGATGAAGTCGCTGCCTATACCGGAGAGGCGGGTACCATCTATCGCCAGCATATCATGCATGCCCTGTGTGACCGCGGATATGAGACCTCAATCTATGGTAGGCTCTATTATGAAAACTATCACACAGCTCTTAAGTCTGACGTGCCCTGTTTCGGTGCGTTCGAGGCGGTCAACCTTATTCGGGAAGCGGGCGGTCTGGCAGTCCTGGCACACCCTTTCCAATATGATAGCATCAAAGCAATTCCAGCCTTGGTTGCAACAGGGTTAAGTGGGTTGGAAGCTCATTATCCGAGTCACAGCGACGAACAACAGGCAACTCTGGTCTGTATTGCTAAACGGTATGACCTGTTCCTCACCGGAGGCAGCGATGCCCATGGGCTTTACAGTGAGAAAAGCTGGCCTCTGGGCTGTAGCGGTTTCCAAATGAGAGAACCGCATGTTCTTTTGTAGGTCTTAATTTGGGGCGACGATCCGTTTCAGCGCGCAATAGGCAACCAATTCACAGACGGATCAACGCGACTAAAGCACACACAACCAAAGCACTGATACTTGACAGGCACTCTTTGTTCGGCTATACTAAACTGCTGTTTAGAATTGCCAAGAGGGAGTGCTATTATTTCAGGAAATCTTAGTAATTTCTAAACCTTTCCCTTGCTCCATCTTTGCTTTTAGCTGGTATGCTATAGGCAAAGAGAGGGGTGTGTTAGATGAGGTATAACGCACATGCTGTCCATTCGCGCAGGAGGAACGCGAAGAGAAGAGGGTTAGCAGTGCTGCTGGGAGTTGTGCTGACAGCTCTGGTACTGGTCGTCGGTAGCGGCGTAATCCTGTTTACTTCGGCAAGTCCTGCCTGGTCAGGACTGACTCATACACAAAGCGTGACAAGGGAGTTAGCGAAAACTGGTTTACCAGGCCTGTTGCCTGTCCATCTCGATGAGCTTGAAGTATCCAGGTTTTTAGAGCTGATAAATATCGAGTATTCTGTGGAGAATGAACTCGACCCCGATCTGTTGGTAAATGCACGTACAAGCGTGCCCACTGGCGGTCAGGATGAATGGCTGCACTACCGGGCTCTCCAGGCGATGGCGGAGCTGTGCACTGCTGCCAGAGCCGAAGGCATAGCCACCGTGTACGTGCGTTCCGGCTATCGCAGTTATGACAACCAAGAGCAGTTATATTGGGAAGCAGAAGATAAGTCTTTCGTTCAGCCTGCTGGCCATAGCGAACATCAGACCGGGTTGGCTGCCGACATATTCCCCATAGCCAGATCGGAAAGAGAAGAGCAGCAGGCTGTGCGCTGGTTGGCAGCAAACTCCTGGCGCTTCGGGCTTATTCTGCGCTATACAGAGGCTAAGCGCAGAATTACTGGAATTGCCGGAGAGCCCTGGCATTTTCGTTATGTTGGCTTGCCTCATTCCTGGTACATGTTCCGCTACGATCTCACTCTGGAAGAGTACATAGAGTCCCTTCGGCAAAGCGGAGGATATGTTGTCTCTCTGGAAGGCAGAGAGTATACCGTCGCTTATGCCATGCCGCAGGATGGGTTCATACTCCTGCCAGAGGGTCTGGACTTCGACATCTCCAGGGATAACACCGGTGGCTATATAGCGACATCAGGGGAGTGAATGCTATGGAGTATACGGTTTTAGTCTGCGATGATGATGCGGATATCTTGGCTGCCTTACAAATTTACCTGCGTCAGGAAGGATATAAGGTACTCTGCGCCTCTAACGGTGTCGAAGCCCTGCAGATAGTCCACAACGAGGACGTTCACCTTGTCTTGCTGGATATCATGATGCCTGTGCTGGATGGCATTCAAGCTGCAGTTAAAATTCGCGAGTTCAGCAATGTCCCGATCATCTTCCTCAGTGCCAAGAGCGAGGATACCGACCGGATTCTGGGATTGAACATGGGTGGCGATGACTATGTTACCAAACCTTTTAATCCTGTAGAGTTGCTGGCTCGGGTACGTGCCGTACTGCGTCGCTATTCACGCTTGGGTGGACTTAAGGACAGTACACCTGATGAGCAGCCGAATGAAGTTGGCGTTTTCCAAACCGGCAGCCTGGTTCTGGACGACAATCTGAAACTAGTTACCGTAGACGGTGAAGAGAAGAACCTGACAGCCATGGAGTTTCGCATTCTAAGACTATTGATCTCCAACCCTGAGCGGGTCTTCTCCTCTGCGCAGATCTACGAAGCAGTCTGGGATGAGCCCGCTTTTCAAGTGTCCAAAATCGTCTCGGTGCATGTGCGGCATATACGCGAAAAGATCGAGATAAATCCCAAAGAACCCCAGTATCTTAAGGTAATCTATGGGTTGGGATACAAGGTGGTGAAGATACCGTGAGTGATACAGCAAGGCAGCGGTTAAACAGAGCCACCATGGTCCTGGCCCTGGTGGGGAGCTATTTTGCCTTATTGCTGATGCTGCGTAAGCTTAGTAGTAGTTTTGGTATTCAGCTGGATATGGCCTTGATCTCCCTTTTGAGGTTGTTACGCGGTATACCTGGCCTGAGTTCGATGATAAGCGTGTTCAGCAGTTGGGGAGTAGCTTCATTTGTCGTTTTAGCGGTGGTATTTCTGTCTGTGTTCCTGTCTAGCCTGTGGCACAGCAATTCAAGTGGCTGGCTTCCGGTTTGGCGACGCTGGGACATCTCCATCCTGACAATCAATATCTATGCTACAGTCTTCCTCAGCGCCTACCTGCTTTGGGGTTATCCGTTTTCAGCATCCATATTACCACTGACCCTGGTCTCTTTTCTGGCAGCTGCAGGGTTAATTACCGAACTTGTGCTTCGCCATAAGTACAACCAGTTAAGCTGGTTGTGGCCAAAGTTCTTTCGTCTTTACCTCCCAAGTAAACCCCTTGGTCTGCTGATGTCCTTTCTGTTGGCAGGAAACCTGACTTATCTGCTAATCATCTCATTCACCACCGCAGTACAGAGGATCCGGCTGAATACGCCAGCATTTCTGTTTGCGGTGTTTTCACTTAGCGCCCTGACTGTTTTAGCTGCTTCGGTGCTTTCTTTAGCCGAGGATTACGAAAACACAACCAGGGAAAGGCTACACGCCGAACGGCTGAAGACCGAGTTGA
>WRDA01000154.1 GCA_009783675.1 Symbiobacteriaceae bacterium
GATACGAGGCGTATATCAAGATACTGAAGCGCCAACAGGCAAGAAGGAAAAGATGACATAAGACCGACCTGAAATGAAAACATATATTTGCCTTGTTACGTTCTTTATGTTATAATGGATTACGTGGCGGCAGAGTGCCGCCGCTACAATGGAGAATGGCGGCAGGGTGCCGCCGCTACATCGGGGAATGACTGCCAGCGGTCACCGTCCAGCCCATCGAGGGGATTTTTAAGAAGCTATATCACTGCAGGAGGTGGGATCATGTCCAGGCTCGAAGAGAAGCTGCGCATACTCGGCGAAGCTGCCAGATACGACGCTTCCTGCGCCTCCAGCGGCAGCATACGCGGGCCGCAAAAGGGCTTGATCGGCAGCACCAGCACCTCTATCGTCGGACTCTGCCATAGCTGGAGTGCCGATGGTCGCTGTGTGTCCCTGCTGAAGGTGCTGATGTCAAACGCTTGCACCTACGACTGCGCCTACTGCATGAACCGCCGCTCTGCCGATGTTCCCCGTGCCAGTTTCACCCCCGATGAACTGGCTGAGCTGACCATAGAGTTCTTTCGGCGAAACTATATCGAAGGCCTCTTCCTTAGCTCGGCGGTTCTCGTCGATCCCGATTACACCACAGAGCAGATGATTAAAGCGCTGGATTTACTGCGCAATATCCATTTATTCAATGGCTACATCCATGTCAAGGCACTGCCGGGGGTCGACCCTTTGCTGATCAGACAGCTGGGACTGCTGGCTGATCGCATCTCCGTCAACATAGAGTTGCCATCGGAAGCATCTCTGCGCCTGCTGGCTCCCCAAAAGGAGAAGAGGGGCATTCTGAAGCCCATGGCAGAAATTCGCGACCAAGAGCTGGCGAACAAAGAAGAGCGCAAGCACTTTCGTTCCGCGCCCCTCTTCGCTCCGGCAGGTCAGTCCACCCAGCTAATCGTGGGAGCCTCTCCGGAGAACGACCGCCACATCCTGCTGCTAAGCTCGAAGCTCTATCAAAACTATCGCCTGCGCCGTGTATACTACTCGGCATATATACCGGTGGGTGACAACAAGCTGCTACCCATCAACCAGCCTGCACCACTTCTGAGGGAGCATCGCCTCTATCAGGCGGATTGGCTGGTGCGCCTTTATGGCTTCTCCGCCGAGGAAATTTTAGACGAGGAACACCCTCATCTGGAAGTCGCCATGGATCCCAAAGCAGCCTGGGCTATAAGGCATCTAGACCAGTTCCCCATCGAAGTTAACACCGCAGATATGCGCACCCTGATGCGCGTTCCCGGTATCGGTTCGACCTCGGCGAGGCGTATTGTCATGGCAAGGCGCACCAAACGGCTTAAACCCGAAGACATGGCCAAACTGGGTCTGGTACTCAAGCGCGCCCAATACTTCATTACAGCTGACGGTATCTACATGGGCAAGGTAGACATAGGACACCCGGGTTTGCGCGAGCATTTATACGACGGCGCTGCTGAACCGCAACTGAGCCTCTTCGAAGAGACGCCTCCCACCTGGATACCCCAGCTGCCTTGGGCACCGCAGCTCCTGACCGAAGCAACCACAGCGCCGGTCGCCTTCTCCGACCTGGCAACAGTTGCGGATCCCCTCTGAGTGCAGCCGATATGCAATGGCTCTACGATGACACCTTCGAGGGTTTTTTAAGCACCGTCTTCGAGGTTTACCGCAATAAAGACGAAGCAGCCATCTTTTCAGGCAGCGCCGATGCTCAACTTGGCTTACAGGAAGAGCGCAGGGTCATAACCAATGCCGGGCATGTTAAAAGAGTGCAGCGCAAGCTGGAAACTATCGACAGCGATCTGCCGAGACGCCTCTACTATGCCTGGTTGAGTCGGGAAACGGATATCGAGCAGGCTATAATGGCTTACATACGACTGTGTATCGAGCAGGATATGGATGTTTGCGACCAGCGCTATCGCGACACGGTGCGAACTGTACTGAACGCTGCTCGAAAGGTAGGCACCGATGTCTACCATTATCAAAAGTTTGTCCGCTTCGTGCGTGCTGGCAGGGAAGTATATGTCGCCGACATCGAACCGGATTACGATGTGCTGGAATTGCTAAGCGGACTGTTCGAAGACCGTCTGGATGGGTTCAACTTCATCATCCGAGACATCAAAAGAAGAAAGTGCCTGGTGTGGGACCAAAGGCAGCACTGGATTAGCTACGATCCCCAACTTCTGCAGCCGGTGCCGAATCAGGGAGACTACGAAGTGCTCTGGCAGACATACTTTAAGCATATAGCCATACCGGAAAGAATCAACCCCAAGCTACAGACCTTGCATGTCCCCAAGCGATACCGCAAGCACATGACCGAATTTTCTCAGGAGTGAGGTTTTCTTTTTGTTCTTTTCCAAGGATCGCTCTCTTTACCAACTCATCTTCGGCATAGCCCTTCCTATAGCTGCCCAGAACCTGCTTACCTTCTCCATCGGCATGGCCGACTCCGTCATGGTCGGCTTTTTAGGTGAATCCTACCTGGCTGCAACCTCGATAAGCAACCGCTTCTTTTTTATAATGATGATCATCCAGTTCGGCATAGCAGGCGGCTCGAACGTGCTTATTGCACAGTATTGGGGCAAGAAGGATGTAGATGCCATTCGCAAGGTAATGGCCATCATGTATAGGGTAGTTCTGGCTCTTTCCAGCGTCTTCTTCATACTGGCTCAGTTCATCCCAGAGCAAATTATGCGGATGTATACCAACGACCCTGCAGTAATTGCTGAAGGCATACTATACCTGAAGGCTGTGTCCTGGGGTTTCATACTCTTCGCCATGACCAATGGCACGGTTATGGTGCTGCGTGCCGTGCGTTCAGTCAACATAGCCAATTTGCTATACAGTGTATCTCTGGCGAGCAGCATTTTCTTCAACTGGGTATTGATCTATGGCAATCTTGGTGCGCCTGCTCTGGGAATCGTCGGAGCGGGTTATGCAACGCTGATCAGCCGCATAATCGAAGCGATAATTATGATCGTCTATCTCAGCCGATACGAAAAGCAACTCATGATTCGCCTCTACGACCTTCGCACTATAGACAAAACCATTCTTAAATCCTTCATCACAAACGTGACCCCCGTAATAGCGAACGAAGGCTTGTGGGTATCCGGCTCGACTGTCGTGAGTATGATTGTGGGGCGCTTGGGCGCCAATGTAGTAGCTGCCGCAGGCATAGAGGGCATGGTTTGGCAACTGGTGACCATAACCCTTATGGGTCTGCAGAACGCTACCTCGGTGATAGTCGGCAATACCATCGGCGCCGGGGAGCAGGCCAAGCTGAAGGAATACACACGCACCTTACTATCAATGGCATACATCATCGGTCCGATATCTGGAGCTTTGATGATCCTGCTGCGCCCGTTGGCAGTCTCCTTCTACCCCAACTTTGATCCGGCTACCCTGGAGCTGGCAAAACAGATAATGTTTAACAGTGGCATTATGCTTGTCTTTCAGTCGCTTAACTTCGTCTGCCTTATGGGTATCCTGCGGGGCGGCGGCGATCTGCGCTTTGTGCTTATCTTCGATGTCATCTTCCTCTGGACAGTCTCCATACCTCTGGGTCTGGCGGCTGCTTACCTGTGGCAGCTTCCTGCGCCGCTGGTAATCGTCTGCCTGCGTTCTGATGAAGTCTTAAAAGCGATTGTCGCCTTGCGACGAGTGCGCGGTAATGAATGGATTCGCGACTTGACTATTACGGCGTAATACAAATGCCTCCGGTTAAACCAAAAAAATGTCGTAACATCGGCTCCTGCCATTGTTACGACGATTTTTTACTTGTTTTTACCCTGCTACTCCATCTTCATCGGCGGCCCATCGTACCACTGTGGTGTCTTGTATTTCTTCGACATTTGAGAGCGATACTTAGCCATTTGCTCGGCTAAGAAGCCTACGGGAGGCGCAACTTCCTTGCCTTCCGGAACAAAGAACACTCCGTTTTCGGGGTCGTACTTATACTTACCTGCCATGCTGAAGAAATATGGCAGGTAGGAGACAAAGCGGGCTTTCCCGTTCTCGTCCAACACTAAAGCCTTGCCATCGTTCTCGTAATTATAGAAATGCTCCTGCTGCATCTTAATAAAGTCTTCTCTGACTGCAGCCAGTTTGTCGGGGTTAGTCATCAGTTCTATGGCGCTCACTGCCATTGCCTGAGCTCCTGCAATTACACCTTTGTGAGCAATAGTACTTCCGGAACAAGCGGTAGTACTCCAGTGATGGCCAATGGCTCCCAGGGCTGCAACAGGAAATCTGACGCTTGCCAGAGGCACAACTAAAGAAACCTCGCCTATGTCGGACGAACCTCCACCTACAAAGGTTTCGGGCTCTCCTTTAGGTTTTTCAGGGATTTTTTCATCATCGGCAAGACC